>JAGQYE010000038.1 GCA_020436225.1 Bacteroidota bacterium
GCATAATCTAAAAACCAATTCTCATATAAACCATCTATAGTAACAATGTGGTCGTCTTGCAATTCATTAAATTCTTCTGTTGACATAGCTTCAATCTCTTTCGGTTGCAAGTATAATCTACTTGAATAAAAAAATCAAATAGAGTTTTAAACGCAGGTTAGTATCTATAAAAACGGAAAATTCATTATTAATTAAAAAACAAATGTAGATTTTCCTTGTTTGAAATTGAAACGTGTTGGTTTTAACATATTCTTTCCTTTTATTACCTTTAGCCTATGGAAAATACAACAGAAAAAAACGAGGAGCAATCGATACAAATTATTGAAAATTATTACAAAGATATCCTGGCACAAATTGGCGAAGATCCGGAGCGCGAAGGATTATTGAAGACACCTCATAGAGTTGCCAAATCCTTACAATTTGCTACACATGGTTATCAAATTAATCCGATAGAAATTATACAATCGGCGTTGTTTAGCGAAGAACATAATCAAATGGTGATTGTAAAAGATATAGAATTGTATTCTATGTGTGAGCATCACATGTTGCCGTTTTATGGCAAAGCACATATTGCTTATATTCCTAATGGAAAAATTACAGGTTTGAGTAAAATTGCGCGTGTTGTGGATGCTTATGCAAGACGTTTGCAAGTACAAGAACGATTAACGGTTCAAATCAGAGATTGCATACAAGAAGCCTTAAATCCGCTTGGTGTGGCTGTGGTTATAGAAGCGAAGCACATGTGTATGATGATGCGCGGTGTGCAGAAACAAAACTCGGTTACAACGACTTCAGCATTTACAGGAGAATTTGAAAAACAAGCCACACGTTCTGAGTTTGTGAAATTGATAAGTGCCGATTTATCTTAATTTTAGGGAAATTAATTTCTATATACTTTTTTTATGTATTCTGCATTATTAGCATTTCACTCGTTTACACGTTGGTTGGTGTTATTGAGTTTATGCTTGTCGATTTTTATTGCATATCGTGGTTGGAAGCTACAAAAGGAATTCACTAATTTTCATCAATATTTAAGCATTGGTACAGCCGGAATTGCAATTATTCAACTTTGTTTAGGTCTTGGATTATATTTTTTAAGTCCAATAGTGCATTTTTTCCTTCAAAATTTCAGCAATGCTGTGCATCAACGCTATTTCAGATTTTTTGGAATGGAACATAGCATTATGATGATTGTTTCTGTATCAATAATTGTTTTCGGAAGTTTTCAATCAACCAAAACAAAAAATCATACTGAAAAACACAAAAAACTATTTATATGGTTTTCGCTTGCCTTATTTCTGATTTTAATTTCCATTCCTTGGGATTTCTCGCCTTATATTAGTCGGCCTTACATCAGGCCATTTGATTTCTAATTGAAAAATTTTCAACAAAATTTGACTAAATCGTAAATTTTGAGATAACTATTTTCATTTTTTTTTGTTTGAGTTAATGATTAAAATTAATTAACCTCTAAATCACAGCGCTTTATAGAAAGTAGTGTACTTTTGTATGTATTTAGTACTTTCTATTTAACATCAAATCTCAAAGAAAATGAAACGTACACATATTATTGCCTTAGTTTTTGTTGCTGTATTAATTGCCTCACTTACCGTAATGCTTGGAAAAGGATTTAGCCGATATGAAAATTTTGAATCTGCTTATGCCAAACAAGGAAAAGAATTTACGGTTGTAGGTTATATGAATAAAGAAAAAGGTGTTACGTATAAACCACAAATTAACCCGAATCAATTTTCCATTTACGTAAAGGATGATGAAGGCGTTGAAAAATTAGTAGTTGTCAATAAAGCTGTTCCTCGTGATATTGAGAAATCAGAGAAAATAGTAGTTACCGGAAAAATGAACGGCGATACCTTTGTTGCCAACGATATCTTATTAAAATGTCCTTCTAAATATAAAAACAGAGAAATGGAAGTAAATCAAGGAAAAAGTATTTAAACTTTTCCATTTTTCATTTTTCTGAATTGCCCACACAATTATGAATATACACGCTATTGGAGAAAATATGCTTTACGGCAAAGTTGGTCATTTTTTGATTATTATTTGTTTCGTAGCATCGCTCACTTCTTTTATATCTTATTTTTTAGCTACATTTTTTAGAAATGACAAAGCAACCGCTAATGCTTGGATTAGTTTAGCAAGAAAAGCGTTTATTGTCCATATTGTATCTGTTATAGGTATTGTAGTTTGTTTCTTATCTATTATCCATCAACATTTATTTGAATATAAATATGTTTGGGAACATTCTTCACGAGATTTGCCGGGTTACTATCAGTTTTCTGCTATGTGGAGCGGACAAGAAGGCAGCACTTTACTCTGGATTTTTTGGCACAGCATCTTAGGATTTGTGCTGCTCTTTAAAGCCAAAGATTGGGAAAGCCCTGTGCTTTCCATTGTAACCTTAGCACAAGTGTTGCTTACTTCTATGTTGCTCGGAATTTATGTATTTGGTTATAAAATTGGAAGCAGTCCGTTTGCCTTAGTTCGCGATACGATGGATATTCCTATTTTTAAGATGAATCCGAATTGGGTGCCTGATGATGGAACAGGATTAAATCCTTCGTTGCAAAATTATTGGATGGTCATTCATCCGCCGACTTTATTTTTGGGTTATGCTGCTTGCACTATTCCGGCTGCTTATGCTATTTCTTCTTTGTGGTTAAAAAACTATACCGATTGGGTAAAACCGGTTTTACCTTGGAGTTTGTTTGCGTTATTAATTCTTGGCACAGGAATTTTATTAGGAGGTGCTTGGGCTTATGAAGCCTTGAGTTTCGGTGGATTTTGGGCTTGGGATCCGGTTGAAAATGCTTCTTTAGTGCCTTGGTTAATTATGGCTGCAGGTGTACACACTTTGATGGCATATAAACATAGCGGTTATTCATTGCATGCCACTTTTATTTTATTTATCAGTTCATTTTTGTTGATTTTATATTCTTCATTTTTGACAAAAAGCGGCGTTTTAGGCGATGCTTCTGTGCATTCATTCACCGATTTAGGTATGAGTGGACAATTAGTTGTTATCATCTTGGCATTTTTAATTCCAGCTGCATATTTATTCATCGACAGAACATTTATAAAGAAGGAAATTCCATCTAAACATGAAGAAGAAAAACTTTCTTCACGAGAATTTTGGTTGTTTATTGGTGCATTAATTTTTGTTTTTTCTGCTATACATATTATTGTACTAACTTCTTTTCCTGTTATCAATAAAATTTTACATACTAAGTTAGCGCCACCATCAGATATAAAAAGTCATTATAATAATGTTCAAATTTGGTTAGCAGCTGTTATAGCTTTTGGTGCTGCTTTTACTCAATTTTTTAAATATAAAAAGTCAGATGTCAAGAAAGTGATAAAGTCGTTGATTTTGCCTTTTGTTGCAAGTATTATCATCACTGTCCTAATCGCCGTTTCTTTACACATCAAACGTCTTGATTTTAACTTTTTAGTGGCTTGTGCTTGGTTTGCTGCTATTGCTAATACGCAATATCTATTTCAATATTTAAAAGGAAAATGGAAAATTTCCGGTGGTTCTGTTTCTCATATAGGTTTTGGTATCATGATGGTTGGCTTGCTTATTTCTCAAGGAAAACAAGAAGTTCTATCTATCAATAAATTTGGTATCGACTATGGCACCGGATTTTCTGATAAAGAAATTGCAGAAAATGTTTTATTATATCAAAATGAGCCAACTGAAATGGGCAAATACAGAGTTACCTATATAGGCGACTCAACAAGTGGAAAAAATATCTATTTTAATGTTCGATATGAAGAATTAGATAAGCATAAAAATATAGTTAATACTTTTATTTTGCATCCTAATATTTTGTTGAATAATAAAATGGGCAACAATCCGGTGCCTTCTACTCGAAAAACAATTACTTCTGATTTATATACACATATTACTTCTGCACCTTTAAAAGAAGACGGCTCACCTGCAGATTCTATAGTTCAAGAAACTTATACCATTTCTGTTGGAGATACAATTCCTGCTTCGAGATGTATGGTGGTTTTAGAAGGTATAAATCCTGACGCACACATTCATGGATTTGAAAAACAACCGAAAGATATTGCCATTGGCGCACAATTCAAATTTATTTCGTTGGATACTTCTTTTTATATTGAACCTGTTTATTTGATAAGAGAAGTTGTGGCAACCAGCATTCCTGCGAAAGTTGATAAGAACCACATCAGTTTCTCTCTCATTAAAATATTACCGGAAGAAAATAAATTCCAAATTCTGGTGGAGCAAAAGCTGAATAAATTCATCATTATGAAAGCCATTAAATTTCCTTATATCAACGTGCTTTGGTTGGGAAGTTTCATTCTATTATTTGGTATTTTGATGAGTATTTTCAGACGAAAGAAAGAAAATCAGTTGGCAAAAAATTGACAAGCATAAAAAAAATATCGTTTGTTGGTTCAGGCAATGTGGCTACGCATTTAGCTAAAGCATTTTCTAAAAAAGGAATTCTTGTACATCAAATTTATAGCCAAACTTGCGATAATTCAGAGATTTTAGCTTGGCAATCTAATGCTATTTACATCTGCGAATTAAACGAACTCGACTTAGATGTAGATTTACTCATTTTTGCTGTTAAAGATGATGTGATAAAAAAACTAGCGCAAGAAATTATCGCCAAAAATCCCAACTTAAAAATGGTGCATACTTCCGGCTCTGTTAGTTTGGAAGTTTTTAATGGAGCAGTAAATTGTGGTATTTTTTATCCTTTACAATCCTTCTCAAAAACAAAAAAAATAAACATCAGCGAAGTACCTTTTTTAATTACAAGCCAACAACCTGAATTTAAAAATGAATTGTTTGCATTGGCTCATTTATTGAGTGATAAAGTATATGAATTTACCGATGAACAACGCAAGCATTTGCATATTGCGGCTGTTTTTGTCAATAATTTTTCCAATCATTTATTTGCATTAGCACAAGATTACTGCGAAAAACATCAACTCGATTATCAACTTTTAAAACCGTTAATTCGAGAAACTATCGCTAAAATTGATGTATTATTACCTAAAGAAGCACAAACCGGACCTGCAAAACGCGACGATGTAGAAATCATTCAAAAACATTTAAACATCTTACAAAATGAGAATTTGGATTTGTTTAATTTGTATAAGTTGATGAGTGAATCAATTATGAAAATGAACAATGAAGAAAATTAATCGCCTCTCAATTTTTTGATTTCGTTTTCTAAATTTCTAATTTTCTTTCCCAATTCAGGCAAATTTTTATAGACAACAGTCGATTTAAAATGCTGTTTTATATCAATCGCCGGAATGCCGGAAACAATTTGATTTTCTTGTTTGATATGCGAAGCGACTGCACTTTTCGCATTTATTTTGGTATAAGGCGCAATAACGATATGCCCAACAAAACCTACTTGTCCGCCAATCATATTATGATGCCCAATTTTGGTTGAACCCGAAATGCCTGTTTGTGCAGCAATGACAGTATGTTCGCCAATTTCTACATTGTGCGCCACTTGAATTAAATTATCCAACTTCACTCCTTTTCTTATAATCGTTGAGCCCAAAGTTGCCCTATCTATACAAGTGTTTGCGCCAATTTCACAATCATCTTCAATAATAACATTGCCCATTTGTGGAATTTTTTGGAAAGAACCATCTTGTTGCGGAGCAAATCCGAAACCATCGCTGCCAATCACTGCGCCGGAATGAATGATACAATTATTCCCGATGATGCAATCTTTATAAATACTGACGTTTGGATAGACGATACAGTTGTCGCCAATTTTAACACCATTGCCAATATATACATTCGGATAAACAACTGTGTTTTTTCCTATCGAAAATGTTGGATTTGAAATTTCATTTTGATTATTGCTTTGCAAATTAAAAACAGACAACAATTGTGTAAATGCGCTGTAGGCATCATCAACAATAATAAAATTGATATTGTTTTTAGGTTTTACTTTTTGTAGAGTTGCTTCGCTAATA
>JAGQYE010000039.1 GCA_020436225.1 Bacteroidota bacterium
ATCTTTATACAGCAAATATTTTTTTCGTATTGCTTTGAATTTAGCAATGTCGGTTTTCCAACTTGATTTTATTTCTTTCTCACATAACCCATTTTTAATTTGATTTTGAAGCAAATCGTTTCCACTTAGTTTATTGAAAAAGTCATTGAAGAAATGTGTTTTATCGTTGGTTTGTTTGTAGGCATCCAATAAATATTTTAGAGTAAATTTTTGTTGCTGTAATTTTTTTAAATTCAAAGAACTCAAATCAAAACCAAAACATTTCTTATTTAATAATGGTGGATTTTTTGCTCCTTCAACTGATTTCGGAGTAAACGAATAGGACAACTTATTGCTAAATGTATTGCTACCATAAAGTTGAAATGGTTTATCTGTTCCTCTTCCTAAACTAATATTGTTTGTGCCTTCAAAAAAACACAAACTCGGATACAAATAAATGGATTGCATATTGGGCAAATTCGGTGAAGGTTTTATTGGCAACGAATAAAAAATGGTGTGGTCGTAATCCGAACATTTTATAATAGTCAAATTACATTGAACTTTGTTTTCCAGCCACTTTTCGCCATTGAGCATTAGTGCATATTCGCCAATGGTCATTCCATAAACCACCGGAATTTCTTGCATGCCAACAAAACTTTTAAATTTGTTTGTTAATGTTGGTCCGTCCACATAATGTCCGTTTGGATTTGGTCTGTCCAACACAATTAAAGGCTTGTTGTTTTCTGCACAAGCTTCCATAGCATATTGCAATGTGGAAATATAAGTATAGAAACGCACGCCGACGTCTTGGATATCAAACACAAGAACATCTAAATGTTGCAGTTGCTCAGGTTTTGGTTTTTTATTATCGCCATACAAAGAAATAATTTTGGTATTTGTTTTTTTGTCAACTCCATTTTCAATATGTTCACCTGCATCTGCAGTTCCTCGAAAACCATGTTCAGGCGCAAACACAACTTCCACATCAACACCTAAACTCAATAAAGTATCTAACAAATGTGTGTTGCCAATAACAGATGTTTGGTTAACCACCAAACCAACTTTTTTATTTTTTAATAAAGGAAGATATTGCTGAATATGCTCGGCGCCAACTTGAATATTTTTCGAAATAGAAGAAAAACTAAACGCATTTAGTACAATGCAAAAAATCAAAACTTTTTTCATAAATCTACATTAACAAATATTGTGCTAAAGTTGGAAATTCATTTTGGTAATACAAAGAGAAAGAAATACTTTTGATGTGAATAAGTATGAACCTCGAACTTTTTATTGCAAAGCGATTGGCATTAGGCGACAAAAAATCTTTTTCTCGTTTTATTATTCGCATTGCTATTGTCGCTATTGCTTTAAGCGTTACGGTGATGATTGTTTCTTCGTGTATGGTTTCGGGTTTTTCTAAAGAAATTAAAGAACGCATTTTTGGCTTTTGGGGCGAAATTCATATTCTGAATTTTGATAACAGCAATTCGTTTGAATCAACGCCGATAAAGAAAGAACAAGTGTTAGTCGATAAATTGCGCAAAGCTAAAGATGTAAAAAATGTTGCTCCGTTTATTATAAAAGCCGGCATTTTAAAAACCAAAGAAGATTTTGACGGTATTGTGTTGAAAGGAATCGACACAAGTTATGATTGGAAAAACACAAAACAGTTTTTGAAATCCGGAAATTTAATTTCTTATAAAAATGATTCTACTGCAAGTAAAGATATTTTGGTTTCGCATTCAACAGCACAAAAATTGAAATTGAAAGTAGGCGATAAGGTGATTGTTTATTTTATCCGTAAAGATTTGTCGGCACCGATTGGAAGGCGATTGCAAGTTTGCGGCATTTATCAAACCGGATTGGAAGAATACGACAGACAATATGCATTAGTTGATATTCAATTGTTGCGCCAATTAAACCAATGGAATGCCGGCGAAGTGGCAGGCTATGAAGTGCGCTTGCATGATATGAAACAAATGGATATTTTTAAAGATTCGGTTTATTATAAATACATCGACCAGAAATTGAATGCGCAAACCATGAAAGAAATTAATCGAAATATTTTTGAATGGTTGGATTTAACAAAGGTAAGTGGACAATTAATTTTAGTGTTTGCTTTTTTAATTGCTGTGTTGAATATGATAACGGCATTGATTATTTTAATTATTGATCGTACCAATATGATTGGTGTTTTAAAATCTTTGGGCGCCGATAATTGGCAAATTACAAAGGTGTTTATTTATAATGCATCGTATATTATTTTAAATGGATTATTTTGGGGAAATGTAATCGGATTAGGCATTTGTTTGTTGCAACATTTTACCGGATTTATAAAAATGAACCAAGAAAATTATTATCTGAGTGAAGCACCTATTTATTTTAATTGGTTGAGCATAATGCTAATAAATATTGGTACTTTGGTGATTTGTAGTTTGATTTTATTATTGCCAACACGATTGATAAGTCGCATTTCGCCGATGAAAGCCATTCGATTTGAATAACTATTCATCTAACAATTTAATGTCGATATTTTCTGTGCCTGCAATGCCTTCAATCGAGCCGGAAATATGCGATGAATTAAGCAAAATTTTATCTAATTGTTTTTCTCTGGCTTTCCATAATTTTTCCATTTGTGCACGTTCGCTGTCAATAGAATGACGCATCGCCAAAAAACCTTCGCGTATGGCTTTCCATTGTTCGGTAAACTCATTTCCGGTTAAATAATCATATAGTAAATGAATTTTATCACCTTTATTTTCTTGAGCTTTGGCAACAGCATAAACTTTTAAAATAGATTGACGTAAAACGTGTGATAAGGCGCGAACTTCATGGAAAGTACAAATCCAGATGCCATTTTTTTCGCCGAATTGTTCCATATCTTTCGGCATACTTTGTGTAACGATTATAGCAATATCAGCGTTTTGTGCGCGCATATCTGTTTTGAGTTTTTCAATCCAATCGTTGGCAAAAGCAACTGTGCGTTTACTTTCATAAATTATTTTTCCGCAAACCTGACCAAAATTATTTCTAACGATTTGAACACAATCAGCTCCACGAACGCCTTTGCCAACTTCTTCTATTACATCAAACGGAAAAGCTTCTTTTAATAAAGCTTCTAATGCCAATTCTTGCACTTCGCCTTGTAATTGCATGCTGCCTTGTGTGGCTTTGCGTTGTGCATCTTCTAAGGCTTTTTGTGTTTGTTCTAATTTTTTTTCGTATTCTCTAAATCGCAAGTCGTTTTTTTCTTGCTCTTGTTTGATGATTTTTTGTTCTAAGGTTTCGCGTTCTTCTTTTAATTTTCGTTGTAATTGCAATTCTAATTCTTGTTCTTTCTCTTTTAGTTGTTCTTCGCGCTTCAAAAAAGCTAATTCTTTTTCTTTTAATGTATTGTTTTCTTGTTTGCGTTGTACAATTTCTTCTTGCAATATTTTAATATTCGATTCAAATTCTTCTTTTATTTTTTTTGCTTGTTCTTGCGCAATTTTTTGTTTTTCTTCTTCTATTTTTTGGTCTAAACGCTTTTGAAAAAGCTCATTTTCTTTTGCTTTTTTTTCTTCAAACGCTTGTTGTTGCTGAGCTAATTCAGTTTTTTGTTGTGCTAAAAGTTGATTCGATTGTTGTAGTTTATTTTCGAATGCTTTTCTGTATTTTTCTTCAGCTTGATGATTCAATAATTCATCGACATCTATTGCTGTTCCACAATTCGGACATTTAATTTTAGGATTATCCATTGTTTATTTTATTAATATGAATTGTATAAAAGTACAGAAATATGTCAAAATTTTATTTGATTAAATAGACAAAAGAGAAGAATATTGTCTTTGCTTTATTATTTTTATGTACAAATGTCAATATTTAATTTAAAGGTATATTTTTGTACTCCTGATTTTTTATTAAAATTGTACAATGTCAGATAATCATGCTTTAGATATTCGTAAATTATCGTCTATTGGTGCGTTAATTTCTTTAGGAATTGTTTTTGGAGATATTGGAACATCACCGATTTATGTGCTTCGAGCTATAATGACTATGGCAATGGAAGGCAACCATGCTATTACTGAAAAGTTGGTATTAGGTGGCTTGTCGTGTGTATTTTGGACGTTGACCTTATCTACCACTATAAAATATATGATATTGGCTTTAGATGTAGATAACAACGGCGAAGGTGGCATTTTTTCATTGTATGCTTTGGTGCGTAGGTACAAAGCAAAGTGGACAATGATTCCGGCATTAATTGGCTGTGCAACTTTAATGGCTGACGGATTTATAACACCGGCTATTTCCATTTCTTCAGCCGTAGAAGGTTTAAATATTGTTTATCCGCATATAGAAACAGTGCCAATAGTTTTAATGATATTGATTGTAATTTTTATGTTTCAACAATTTGGTACTAATAAAGTAGGGAAGACATTTGGACCTATAATGTTTATTTGGTTTACCATGATTGGAATATTAGGAACAATAGCTTTAATTGAAAATCCAATTGTATTAAAAGCAATAAATCCGATGTATGCGTTAGATTTGGTATTGCATTATCCTGGCGGTTTTTGGTTTTTGAGTGCAGTATTTTTGTGTGCTTCCGGTAGTGAGGCTTTATATTCAGATTTAGGTCATTGCGGTAAACATAATATCAGAGTAAGTTGGGGTTTTGTAAAAATTACATTATTACTATGCTATTTTGGTCAAGGTGCTTATATATTAAGCAATAAAAATTTAGATTGGCATACAGTTTCACCATTTTATTCCTTAATGCCACAATGGTTTATATATATTGGAATTGGTATCACAACAGTAGCAACAATTATAGCATCACAAGCATTAATTTCCGGTTGTTTTACATTGGTTAACGAAGCGATGAAATTAAAATTATGGCCAAATCAACGAGTTGTTTATCCTTCTTTATTACAAGGACAAATTTATATTCCATTTATTAATTGGTTCTTGTTTTCTGGTTGTGTAACTGTTGTTTTAATCTTTAAAGAGTCTTCAAAAATGGAAGCCGCTTATGGTTTGGCAATCGCAATTAATGGTATTATGACAACAGCATTGATGGGTTATTACTATGCTGTAAAAAGAAAACCTAATTTTTTTATTTATTCTTTCTTGATATTTTTTATATGGTTAGAGTTTACATTCTTGGTTGCCAATATGGTCAAGTTTTCTCACGGAGGATGGTTTGCTATTCTAATTGCTTGTTTTATTTTCTCTGCGATGTATATATTTTTCTATGGCAAAAAATTGAGAAAAAAACATGTAGAGTTTGTAGAGTTCAAAGATTATATAGATGATTTAACGGATTTACAAAACGATACAAGTGTACCAAAAGAGGCAACAAATTTGGTGTATATGACCAACTCAGAAGATAGAAAATTGTTGGATTCAAATGTGGTATATTCTATTTTTAGAAAGAAACCAAAACGTGCTGATACGTATTGGTTTATACACGTAGATATTACAAACGAACCTTATGGAGCCAGTTATTCAGTTGATACAATCATTCCACAGAAATGTTTCTTCATTAATCTGAAATTTGGATTTAAAGTTGACCATAAAGTGCATGTAATGTTTACGCAGATTGTAGAAGAAATGGAAAAAAGTGGAGAGATAGATTTGTTGAGTCAATATCCTTCTTTAAGAAAACATGGCTATCCGGCAGATTTTAAATATGTCATCATGAATCCGTTGGTTTCTATCGATAATAAACTCAATCCGTTTGAGCAGTTTGTTGTTAATGTCTATAATATTATCAAGAAAATCAGTTTAACGGCGCAAGAAGATTTTGGTTTAGAGAAAACAAACTGTAGAGTTGAGAATGTTCCGATTCGCATTGCCCGTAAAGCACACATTGAATTAAAACGAGAAAATTAACTAATTGCTTTTATCTTTTCTGAATGCGTAAAAACAAACACGCATAATAATAAAAAAACTAATACAATATTGGTGGAAAATACCTCGTTCAACGCACCATGCTTGAAGAATGCCAACCAACAGAAGATAAAACTACTTACGCTTGCAAATCCGGTTAATTTATTTAGCCATTTTTGTTGTTGTAAAAAATAGAAAGAAAAAAGGAGGAAAGTAGTTGCTATTGCGCTCCATTTTATCCAGGTGAAAAATTTTAGAAGTGTTATATGGATATCATAGTAATTGTAACTATTAATAGATTGAACAAGCTCAGGAGTGTATTTTAATTTAGTTATCAATTGGTAGATTTGATAGTTTTCAAGTGCATCTGCAAGACACATTGTTATACAGAAAATGAATGCTAAATTCATCCATTTCCATTTTTTTTCTCTTTTGATGATGATTGCAATACAAAATAAAAGTCCGCTGTATAAGCACATAAATAAATAATCTATTGCGTTGCCCAATAACATTGAAGATTGGTAGGTTTCTACATTTTTTACGGAAAAGAAATTTATGATTTCTTGTTTGTTTTGAATAAATTCAAATGCAATAATAGGTGTAATAAATCCATTTGGTAAGTTGTCTTCAGCTTTAGGATTAACAAACAACAATATTAATGCTGTGAACAACAAAGCAACACTTAGTATGCGCGTTATTTTATACAACATTATTTATTTGTTTTGTAATTTCTTTAATTCATCTCGTAAAAATGCTGCTTTTTCATAATCTTCATTTGCAATGGCTTCGCGCATCATATTTTGTATTTCATTGAGTGTGTATGGAGAAGATTGTGCGTCTTTTGCTTCGTCTTTTATGTCTATTTTGGTTGATTTTCTTTCTACATTATCAGTATTTTCTTCTTTGTTTTCTTGTTCTTCCATCAATATAATGCCGGAATTGTTTAATATATTCTCATCGATGTAAAGCGGACAACCAAAACGAACGCAAAGTGCAACGGCATCAGAAGTTCGAGAATCTATCTCATATTCTTCACCATCAAAAATACAAATCAACTTGGAATAGTAAATTCCTTCTAATAAATCGGTTATGATAACTTCACTAAGTTGAATATGAAAAGTCTCCATAACTGTCTTCAATAAATCATGAGTGAGTGGGCGAGCGGAAGACATATTTTCTATCGCTAAAGCGATTGCTTGTGCTTCGGAAACCCCAATAACTATTGGTAAACGCCTTTTGCCATTGATTTCGCCCAATACTACGGCATACGAATGATGATGCGTAAATCCTTGCGTTACGTTGATAACTTCTAATTCAACTTTTTTCACGCAGTAAAGTTAACAAAAACAGAAATAATTTAAAGATGCTCTTTTCAACATCAGAAAATAAAAAAGCCACCGAAAAATCGATGGCTTATATCTAATCACTAATCACTACTCACTGATTACTGTTCTCTCATTAGTGTTGACCAGCTTTTAATGCTTTCACCGCTTCTGTCAATTTTGGAACTATCTCAAATAAATCTCCAACAATTCCATAATCAGCTGCTTTGAAGAAAGGAGCTTCCGGATCTTTGTTAATTACCACAATACATTTAGATTGGTTTACACCGGCTAAATGTTGAATTGCACCAGAAATACCAATTGCAATGTATAAATTAGGACGAATAGCAACACCTGTTTGTCCAACGTGCTCATAATGTGGTCTCCAATGTAAATCAGCAACCGGACGAGAACAAGCTGTTGTTGCACCTAATGCTTTCGCTAAATCTTCAATAATTCCCCAATTTTCAGGTCCTTTCATACCTCTACCTGCAGAAACTACTAATTCAGCTTCAGGAAGAGGTGCGATGTCACCTTGTTGACGAGTTACTTCTTTAACTGTTACTCGGTTAGGTGCAGCTTCTAAAGTAACGCTCTCAACTGTAGCTGTGCCTGTTCCTTTTGTTGCACCAAATGAATTTGGAACAACAGAAACGATTTTTGTGGATGTATTTACTTTCACATAAGCAAAAGCTTTTCCGGAAAATGCTGTTTTCTTTACAACAAAATCAGCATCTGGTAAACTTACCGCACCGGAAACGATGCCGGCTTTTAAACGAGCAGAAACAACAGGAGCTACTGCTTTTCCTGTTAATGTTTGTGAGAATACGATAGTATCTGCATTTACTTGAGTAGCAACATCAGCAACTGCTTTTGTATATTCATTTGCATCAAAAGAATCAAATTCTTTATTGCCTGCATGCAAAACTTTCGTTGCACCATAAACGCCTAATGCAGCTAATTCTGCATCGTCAATAGTTCCTAATGCAATTCCAACGGCATCTTTGCCAATTTGTTTTGCATACGCAGCAGCATAAGAAGTGGCTTCAAAACTTGCTTTTTTTACTTTGCCGTCTGCTATTTCTATAAAAAATAAAACTGCCATAATTATATCATTTTAGCTTCTTCGTGTAACAATCGGATTAATTCTTCTGGATGATCTGCAGGAATCATTTTACATGCAGATTTTGCCGGTGGTAATTCGTATTTAACAACTGAAGTTAAAGAACCAACACCTTGAGGAGCAACTACATTCAATGGTTTTGTTTTTGCACTCATAATTCCTTTCATATTTGGAATACGTGCTTCTGCCATACCTTTAGCGCAAGAAATTACGAAAGGAGTATCAACAGTTAATACTTCTTTTCCGCCTTCAATATCTCTTTCAATAGTGGCTGTGTTGCCTGCCATATCTAATTTTGAAGCATAAGACACAAAAGGTAAGTCGATTAATTCAGCTAACATACCGCCTAAATTTGAGCCGTTGTAGTTGATTGTTTCTTTACCTAATAAAATCATATCGTATCCGCCACTTTTTGCTACTGCTGCAATTTCTGAAGCAATTGAAAAAGAATCTGCTTCTCCGGTTACATCTATTCGGATGGCATCATCAGCACCAATTGCCAATGCTTTTCTGATTACTTGATCATTAGCAGCTGAACCTACGTTTACAACGGTTACTGTTCCGCCATTTGCTTCTTTTAATTCTAATGCGCGTACCAATGCATACCACTCATCATAAGGATTTAAAATCCATTGAACTTTATCGTTGTTGAATTTTGTATCATTGTCAACAAACGAAATTTTGGTAGTAGTATCCGGCACTAAACTTATACATACTAGAAATTTCATAAATTTGATTTTAGTTTATTAAAAATTCGTCGCTAATTTACTCATTTTAATTAATACAATGCATGCATACGAATAGAATAGAACATTTTGAACATGTAATTAAAGAAAATCCAAAAGATACATTTGCATTATTTGCATTATCTAAAGAGTATGAAAAAAATAAACAGTTTAATGAAGCTATACAATATCTTGAAAAACTGTTACTTATAGATAACAAATACATAGGAACATATTATCATTTAGCTAAATTATATGAACAGATTAATGACGTTAAAAAAGCATTAAATATTTATGATAGTGGCATTTTACTCGCACAGGATTTGAACGATTTTCACAGTTTAAGTGAATTAAAGAATGCAAAAATGAATTTAGAATTGGATTTATGAAATAATATATTTATATTTAATTGAGAATAAAACCAAAAAATATGACAGAGTTAGAAACAGGCATTAACATAGTAGAGAATGCCATCAAAAAAATGAACATAGATCCGGTTGCATGCCGAGGAGATAAAACCGGACAATATAATATGGTTCAAGGCTCCATTTCCATTTGGATTGATGTTTGGCACAATGAAAGAGAACAATGTGCTTATTTTCAAGTAATGAGCCCAATTTTAGATATATTGAAAGTAGAAAATAAATCAGCTTTATATGAAGAATTACTGATTATAAATGATGGTTTATACAACGTTTCTTTCACTATCTTTAATAATTTTGTTTGGCTAAAAACAACAAGAGAAGTTCAAGGTTTAGATGAGTCGGAAGTAATGGCACAAATTAGAAGAGTAGGAAACTATGGTGATAGATATGATGATGTATTAAAACAAAAATATAATCCGACTTCGCCAACTTCAACAAATGTTGCAGGAAGTCAGCCACAATAAAAAAATCTAATAAATATCTTCATTTCAATCTTTCTATAAGCAGTTTAATATTGTATTTTTGATGCGTGCTTAGCTCGATACAAGAATATATCCAACAACATCAACTTTTTAATGTTGGAACGCCTGTTTTGGTAGCTTGCAGTGGTGGCGTTGATTCTATGGTTTTGTGCTCAATTTTATACAAGTTGAATTATAAATTTGCTATTGCACATTGTAATTTTCAATTAAGAGCAAAAGACAGCGATGGCGATGCAATGTTTGTTGAAGATTTCGCCAAACAAAATAAAATCCAATTTTTCTCCACCACTTTTGATACTATTTCTTTTAAAAAAGATAAACAGATTTCCACGCAAATGGCTGCGCGCGAATTGCGTTATCAATGGTTTGAGAAAATCAGAAAGGAAAATCATTTTCATAAAATAGTTACGGCGCATCACTTAAACGACCAAATTGAAACCATCTTATTAAACTTCACAAAAGGAACCGGTTTACAAGGATTAACTGGAATGCAACCTAAAAATGGCTATATCGTCCGTCCAATGTTGAATATTTCCAAGCAAGCAATTTTACAATTTGCACAAGAAAATAAAATTCCATATCGAGAAGATGCCAGCAATGCTTCCGATTATTATCAACGCAATAAAATTAGATTACATGTTGTACCAAAGTTGGAAGAAATAAATCCGGCGTTTGAAACTACCATGATTTCATTCATTCAAAATATGAACGATTATGCGCAATTAATGAATGAATATCTTCAAAAAATAAAACAAAAATGTTGTAGCATAAAAAACGATATTGTTGAAATTAAAACCGGATTTATTCAAACCCATCTTGCCGGAAAAACAATTTTATTTCATTTGATAAACGAATACGGATTTAATGCGTCAACAGCACAACAAGTATATCAAACAATTAACCAACATCCAAAAGCAAAAACAAGCAACAGTCAACAATTTTTTTCAGATTCACATCGATTAATTGTTGATAGAAAAAGCATTTTCATCGTAAATAAAAACATAGAACGAGAAAATTATTTGTTGTTTGATAAAATTCCGAAACAAATTCGATTCAATAATTATACAATTCAATGCAGTCTTGTTCCTATCCACGAAGTAAACATTAAAACATCTTCTCGAAATGCTTATTTTGATGCTGATAAATTGGCATTTCCACTGTTGATTCGATATGCAAAAGAAGCCGATTATTTTTATCCGTTTGGATTAAGCAAACCTAACAATCCAAATAAAATAGGCAAGAAGAAGTTGTCTAAATACTTTAAAGACGAAAAATTTTCGTTGTTAGAAAAAGAAAATACGCCGGTTTTATTTTCTGGAGAAAAAATGCTTTGGTTGGTTAATCATCGCATAGACGACAGATTTAAAATTAGCGATAAAACCAAAAATGTACTTAAATTAGTAGTAACGAAAGTCGATTAATTATTTGCTCACTTTCTAATGATTGATTATAATAAACTTCCAAAAAATAGTTTATGCAATTTTTTGATTTTGGAATAGAAGATTTAACGATAAGCAAAGCACTTCAACTTTGCGATGGAAAATTGAAAGGTAGATTAACCGCTACAGCCCAAAAAAAAATCAATAAATCGCAAAACGACGTTCAAAAAATTGTTGAGCAACAACATACGGTTTATGGTATCAATACAGGTTTTGGAATTTTATCCAACAAAAAAATTTCGGAAGACGATACGCGCACCCTTCAATACAAAATTCTTCAATCGCATAGTGTTGGTGTCGGAAATGCTATTCCAAAAACTATTGCCAAGTTTATGTTGATTACCAAATTACAAGCATTGGCAAAAGGTTATTCCGGTGTTCAATTGTCCACTTTGGAGCGTATTTTATGGCATATTGACCGCGATATTATTCCGGTTGTTCCGGAGAAAGGTAGCGTTGGTGCCAGTGGCGATTTAGCTCCACTTTCGCATTTATTTTTGCCTTTAATTGGATTAGGCGAAGTTGAAAAAAACGGAAAAATTATCTCTTCAAAAACACTTTTCAAACAAGAAAATATTGAACCGATTTTGCTCGGACCCAAAGAAGGTTTAGCATTGATTAATGGCACACAATTTATTCTTTCGTATGCAGTAAAAAATATTCAGCGTTTACAAAATTGTCTTGAAGTAGCTGATATTATTGGTGCTATGAGCTTGGAAGCACTACAAGGAACAAAAGCACCTTTTGATGAACGTTTGCATGAACTGCGTCCATTTCGTGGTAATCAATTAGTGGCAAAACGCTTACGATTGCTGTTAGATAATTCGGAAATTATGCATAGCCACGAAGATTGTGAGCGCGTGCAAGATCCGTATAGTTTGCGCTGTATGCCGCAAGTGCATGGTGCATCACGTAATGCTTGGTTGCATCTCAAACAAATGACGGAAATCGAATTAAATTCTATTACTGATAATCCGATTATTTTTAATGAGAATGATAGCATTAGTGGCGGAAATTTTCACGGACAACCACTTGCTTTACCTTTAGATTATGCTTGTTTTGCTGCTGCAGAAATAGGAAATATTTCGGATAGAAGATGCTATTTGTTGTTGGAAGGGAAATTTGGTTTGCCAATGTTGTTGATGAAAGAAGTCGGCTTAAATTCCGGATTTATGTTGCCGCAATACACCACTGCAGCTTTAGTAACAGAAAATAAAACCTTGTGTTTCCCGGCAAGTGCCGATAGTATTCCAACTTCATTAGGACAAGAAGATCACGTTTCTATGGGCAGTATCAGTGGCAGAAAACTCTATCAGATTATTGACAACTTGGAATATATTTTAGCTATCGAATTGATGTGTTCTTGCCAGGCAATCGAATTCAGGCGACCCTTAAAAAGTTCTGCATTGTTAGAAGCTGCACATGATTTTGTTCGAAGAACAGTATCTTTTGCTAAAGAAGATAGGATTTTTGCTGAAGATATAAACGCCATAAAAAAAATAATCAACGATTTTTCTTTAGTAGATTTTATTAATCAACAGCAAAATTTAAACTCCGATTTTGAAGAGTTTGCGATTTAAAATTTAATTGAAAAAATTTCTTCTTTATTGCACGACAAATTTAGTTTGTACAAAAACTTCGCTTGTTTTCCAAACAGCATAATACATGCCTTTCGAATAATTTTGCACGCCGATGTATAGATAATGTTTGCCTTTATCATACGTTTGAACTTCATCTTTATAGATGACTTGTCCGTTCAGATTATAGATTTCAAATACGCCAAATGTCGATACTTTCGCATCTAATTCCACCTTTATCTCGTTGACATTTTTACCAACTAAATTTGGCGTAACTTTTATGGTGTGATAATCGGCAATATTAGAGTGTTGTTGCTGTATGCCGACAGTCGTACTGCCTGATGTATATATATAAGCACCGGCAATCACAATTTTTCCATTATCTAAAAGCAACATTCTATTGCCTGCTTTTGTCGTATCTTCAGAAAATGCAAGTTTTGTCCAATTCACGCCACCATCTGTGCTTTTCCACATTCCATATTGATGTTGTTCTGTTGTAAATGCAACATCATTATCTAGCAAAATAATTCCACCAAAATTTCCAACTGTATCAACAACATGTTCTTGCCATGTTGCACCAAAGTCAGTAGTTCGCAAAACATATCCATATAATGAAGGGTCATTAAAATTATTTTCAACTGAAGCCAAACCATTGCCATCCGGTCTGAAATAAATTTTCCATACGTAACCACCAACAGCGTTCAACATAGACACTACTTGAAAGGAATTGCCGCCGTCTGTTGTTTTAAGAATTAGTGGACGTTCGTGTGTTGCTGTATCAGATGAACCAGTAATGAAAAAGGTATCTTTGTTTACGATATAACAATCTACCAAAGCTGATGCTAACGATGATAAATCTTTTGTAATGAATGTTGCGCCATAATCATGTGAAATATACAAGTTTGCCGGACCGGCATAAGTGCCAACACCAACCAACATATTTTCGTAATGATCCATTCCACAAACACCTTCCCCTAAATCTGAAACTTCAAATACTTTTTTCCAGGTGAGCCCTTTATCTGTTGTTTTAAAAATGCCACCTTTAAAAGTATTTACCGTTAATGTACCTACAAATCCGGTGTCTTCATTAATAAAATCTACACTTCTGGAATAGGTTCTGAATGCAGAACTTGTGTCTAATTTTGAAATATATGTCCAATTATTGCCACCGTCAATACTTTTATATACGCTTCCTCGAGAGCTGGTATAACCTATATTGTTATTTACAAAGCTAACGTCATCATACCTTGAAGAACGTGGAATATTAGATGCTGAGAATGATTGAGCTTGAAGTTGAATTGCAGATACAAAAAATAATAAGAATGTACAAAGTAGTTTTATTGATTTTTTCACAGTGATGAATTTTTGTTTAAGTAAGTTAAACAAAAAAATCATTTTTACAAAGCTTTATATTGTACTCATATCAATGACAAATCGATACTTTACATCACTTTTGATAACACGTTGATAAGCTTCATTTATATAAGAGATTGGAATAACTTCAACATCGGAAACAATATTATTTGCCGCACAAAAATCCAACATTTCTTGTGTTTCTTGAATGCCTCCAATAGAAGAAGCAGCGACACTTCTGCCGTTAGTCAATAAAGAAAATGCGCTGAATTGAATAGGTTTATCAGGAATGCCAATTAATACAAGCGTTCCATACATTTTCAACATTCGTAAATATAAATCGTAATTATGTGGAACAGAAACTGTGTCAAGAATAAAATCGAAAGTTGAGTATAATTTTTTGGCTTGTTCTTCATCTTTCGTGTTGCAGAAATGAGTTGCACCTAAGCGTTTAGCATCTGCTTCTTTGTTGGGCGAAGTGCTTAGAACCGTAACTTCTGCTCCGTGTGCAGCCGCAAGCTTTACTGCCATGTGACCTAATCCTCCTAATCCTAAAACAGCCACTTTATGTCCTTTTCCTATCTTATATTTTTTAATAGGAGAGAAGGTAGTTATGCCAGCACATAGAAGTGGTGCAACACCTTCTAATGGTAATTTATCTGAGATATGCAATGCAAATGCTTCTTTTACCACAATCTTATTGGAATAGCCGCCATAAGTAGGCGTGGTGCCATCTCGTTCCAAAGCATTATAGGTAAAAACGGCTCCTGAAGTACAAAATTGTTCGTATCCTTTTTTACAAGATTCACATTCTAAACAAGCATCAACCATGCAACCAACACCAGCCAAATCGCCGACTTTAAAGTGTTTAACTTGATTGCCAACTTCAGTAATTTTCCCGACTATTTCATGCCCCGGAACCATTGGATAGATGGATTTTCCCCATTCGCCTTTTGCTTGATGAATATCGGAGTGGCAAACGCCGCAATATAATATCTCTATTAAAATATCATCATCACGGAGCGTTCTTCTTTCAAAATTCCAAGGTTTAAGTTCGCCTTTGGCTTCTTGAACGGCATACGCTTTTGCTGGATACATATCGAAGTTTTTTATTGAATAATAAGTGTTTGTGTGTCGATTACTTTATCTTCATTTTTAATTAAAACAAGATAAAAACCTTTTTCTATTTTATTGTCGAATGAAATATATTGTTCGTTTCCAGAGTTTAATTTCTTGGAAAATAAAGTTTGACCTAAACTATTTCTAATTTCAATTTCAAAAGGTAGATTTTTATTCATTCGATTTGAAATAGTAAAACCTGTAGATGCCGGATTCGGATAAATTGAAAAATTATGATTTATATTTTTGGTAATTCCACTGATTACGCCTGTGCAAGCAGTTGATTGTAATAATGCTTTTCTGCTTGAATTAAAAATCGTATTCCGAATTCTGTCTTTTTGGTCTTTCGTGAAAATATATCTGTTACTGCAATAGCTCATTAGATTTTTAAACGATAAAATACTATCCGGACTATTGTTGCAGTTGCTATTATTACAATCAGACCTTCTATGCGGTGGTGTGTCACAAATCCAATCTCCTTGAATAAAACATAAATCATTTGCCGGACAGCCATTTTCAGCACCTTGAAAAGTGTGAAATAAGCCCATAGCATGACCTAACTCATGCGCTAAGGTTGTAGAATTTTTATTCATACTATTTGCAGTAATGACAACGCCATCTGTCGGGTAATTATTTCCGAATGGGAAAAAGGCATATCCGCCCCAGCCTCCGGCAATTTTATGTACTACCCAAATGTTGAGCACATAATTATGATCCCAATCACTAAAGCCTTTAGTTTGCGTTTCATCAGAACCAAAAATTCCTTGTAAAACGGCTTCAATATAGCCAATGCCGGTTTCAGCATATCGAGGTATAGAGCTGGCATCTGCACGTACGATTCCTGTACTTGGGTTGCCGTGTGGGTCATATTGTGCCAAACAAAATTCTACTTTTATATCATTACTCAAACTGTTTTCAGTTACAAATGTATTTCGCCATAAGCTATTGGCTTTTTCAACGGCTTCTTGAATTTGAAGATCGGGAATGTTACTTCCAACGCCACTATCTTCGCCTAAATGCAATACATGTACAGCAATTGGAATTACAAGAACATCTTCTGTTGTTTTATTTGTTGCTTGGTTGCTATTTATAATGGATTCAACCTGTTGTCTGAATTCAGGATTTTGAAGTTGAATAGTTTGAAATTGCTCATTAGCACAAGTATTATTTTGCGCTTGCAAAAAATAAATAGGTAAAATTAAAAAGGAAATAAATATAAAATTTGTGCAAATTGTTTTCATTGTAGTATTGGTTTCTACAATAAAGATAATTAATTTACTTGCGTTACCCAATTAAATTTATCTTCGAGCATGCACTTTTGAATGCCAACTAAATTTTCCTTTATTTTTTGTGCAACCACATATTTAGTTTCATCTAATGGGTAATCTTTTTCTTTATAGCCAAATTTATTAACCGGACTAATCACTGCTGCTGTACCAGAGCCAAAAATTTCTGTTAGTTTACCTGCATTATATGCATCTACAATCTCATCAATAGAAATTTGTCTTTCTTCAACGTCAATTCCTAAATCTTTAGCGATTGTAATTACGCTATCGCGTGTTACACCATCTAAAATTGTACCATCGGTTTCCGGAGTTACTAATTTCCCATCAATCACAAAGAAGATGTTCATAGTTCCTACTTCGTTGATATATTTCTTATGTTCTCCATCTAACCATAAAACATCTTTATACCCTTTTTCTTTTGCCAATTTTACAGGATATAAAGTGCCTGCATAATTTCCGGCTGCTTTTGCATTTCCATAACCGCCTTTTGTAGAACGTACATACGAATCATACACTAAAACTGAAATTGCTTCATCGTAATACGCACCGGTTGGACCAGTTATAATGATAAATAAATATCTATCAGAAGATCGAACACCAATAAATGGCTCAGTTCCGATCAAAAATGGACGAATATAAAGTGAGCTTCCTGTTTGTTTAGGAACGAATGAATTATCTACTTCCAACAAATGACGAATTCCATCCATAAATAATTCTACAGGCACTTCCGGCATCGACATTCTTTTGGCAGAAGCATTTAAACGAGCAGCGTTTTTTTCAGGACGAAACAACACGATGCCACTTCCATCAGCTTTATAATAGGCTTTTAATCCTTCAAAAATAGCTTGACCATAATGAAAAACATTGCACGCAGGACTCAACGCAATTTCTTTGTAAGGTTGAACTTTTGCCGATTGCCATTTGCCGTCGTAATACTCAGCAATAAACATGTGGTCGGAAAAAGTTTTTCCGAATGGCAAATCATTAAAGTCAACCGAAGCAATTTTACTTTCTTTGACTAATTCAACTTCTATTGTAGGTAATTCGTTTAATTCCATAACTAATTCAGTAATGTGCAAATAATAATTCAAAGTTACGAAAAAAGCGATTTACTTTTGTGAAAATAAAATTAAGTTGAGCTACGAATCGTTTTATATTATAAATACAGGAACTTCTTTGTCGGTTGAAATTGATTTCAAAGGTTATCTAATTGTATATAAAAAAAGTAAAGATGATGAAATTGCTAATACACAACTACAATTGTTGAAGCGTTTAATAGAAAATGGACTAAAACTAAAAAAGGAAAATTTTTTGTTTATAGATGTAGCTAATCAACAAAGTAGATTTTCTGTTTGGAGAAAGCAAATTGAAATCAATAAATGTATATTTTTTGGTGTTGAACCTTCGGAAGTTGGATTGAATTTCAATTTGCCGAGTTATAAAAACACAACATTTTCTTCTATATTATTTTTAAAAGCGGATGCGCCGGAAGTATTAGAGAAAAATAGCGCTTTGAAAGCAAAACTTTGGGAACAATTACAATTGGCATTTAATTCATAGATTATGATAGAACTCGTTTTTGCTACCAACAATATCAATAAAATTAGAGAGATTGAACTTTTATTGCCTTCGTTTTTTAAGATAAAAAGATTAGAAGATATTGGTTGTACAGAAGAACTGCCGGAAACGCACGAAACCATAGAAGAAAATTCTCTTGAGAAAGCAGAATTCGTTGCACAAAAATATAATGTGAATTGCTTTGCCGAAGATTCCGGTTTGGAAATTGATGCATTAAATGGAAATCCCGGTGTACATAGTGCGCATTATGCGGGCGACAGAAATGCCGACAAAAATATGGACAAAGTGTTACAAGAAATGGAAAATAATGACGATAGAAATGCTAATTTTAAAACCGTCATTACACTGATTATTGATAAGGTTCAGTATCAATTTGTTGGTACTATAAATGGAAAAATCGGCAAAGAAAAAAAAGGCTTATACGGTTTTGGTTACGATCCGATTTTTGTTTTAGAAGACGGACGAACCATGGCAGAATTGATGTTAGAAGAAAAATCAAAAATTAGCCACAGAGCCAAAGCAACACAGCAATTGATACAATTTTTGAAAGAAAATTATTCAGCATAAATTTTCATTCTATATTTTTTTTGAATTCAATTTTTTCAAGCGATAAAATTGTTTCCAATTCCATATTTTTTTCTTCTTCAATGCTGATTTCAAACGTTGCGTTGGTTGAAATTTCTTGTTTGATGATAATTAGATTAAATTTTTCAACAATTTTATACCAACGATTTAGATGTTCGTAATCGCAATTTATTTTGTAATACGACAAAGTTTTTAACTCTATAATTTCTGTGGAAGACAGAGTCAATTTTGCACATTCTTTATAAGCTTGAATTAATCCGGAAACGCCTAATTTTGTTCCACCGAAATAACGAACAACCACAACCAAACAATCTGTAATACTGAACGAATCTATTTGTCCTAAAATAGGTTTGCCTGCTGTTCCGCTTGGTTCGCCATCGTCATTCATCCTGAAATTATTTTTATCTAAACCCAATCGATATGCATAACAATGATGTGTGGCTTTCGGATGTTTGGTTTTTATCTGAGTTAAATAATTTTTGATATCATCTTCATTTTGAATTGGAAATGCAAACCCAAGAAATTTGCTTGATTTCTCTTTGAATAAAATTTCTTCAATTGGTTTTATGCTGAAATAAGTTGGCATTTCTTATATAAAAACAAAAATTAAAATACTGGTTACAGCAAAAATAAATCCAAGCATTTTTTGCATCGTAATGCGTTCTTGAAAAAGCAAAATTCCGGCAAATGCTGATAACCCAACAACGCCTAAATTATTGACAGGAAATATTACAGAGCTTTCCCACTTCATTGTATCTAAAGTTTTCATCAAAAAATAAAGCGAAAAATAATTGGGAATTCCAAGTGCTAAACCGCCTAAAACATTTTTCCATTGATACAGTTTTTTATCCCGAACATTAATGAAAATGCCGGTTACACAAGCACTTGCAAAAACTAAAGTAGTTATTGGATGCGACCAACTTTCGTCTTGCATATTTTTTTGAATATAGTTGAATGTAGCATCACATAATCCACTGCCAATAAACACAATTAATGGCAAAATAATTTTTTCTCTTTGATTCGTTTGGTTGGTGTTAGATAGAGCTTCTTTATTTTTTTCAAAAGCAATCAACACAACCGCAATAATAGCACAAAGAATTCCAAGAATTTTTAGAGTAGAAATTTTGTCGTTGTATAGAATAATAGCCAACGATACCGGAATTACAAACGATAATTTCATGGCAATGCTTGCAGTGAGAACGCCTGAAACTATAGTTGTTTTAGCTATTAAGAAAAAAACAAGAATAAATCCAATTCCTAAACAGATGACAAAATAAAAAATACTACTTTGTCCAACTGCTTTAAATAATGATAAATCGCCGGAGAAAAACAAACCGATAAGTACACAAAAAATATAGTTAAACGTTATACCGTGACTGTCTTTTATTTGCCATCTTTCATAAGAACGAAGCACAACAAAAAGTGATGTGGCGCAAATTATACTAAGTAAGAGATAAAGCATTCGGATTTTTTAAAACTTGAATTTGATCGTCAGCAAAAGTAAATGATTGCTCTAAAGTACCTGAAATTATTGGTGCTTTGATGAATTTATGTTCATTTTTTTCTTTGTTTATTGCTTTCATATTTCTTGAATTTGTAAGTATATGCGCTTCGTTCCAATAATTTGCATCTATAAATTGTTGCAACACATCTGCGCCACCTTCAACCAAAACGGATATGATATTTTTGCCAGCTATTTGTTGAACAATTTTATCAATTTTCATTTTTTTATGTTCATTTTCAAACAAGAAAAATGTTTCAATTTCCGAATTAAAAATATTGAAATCTTTTGGTATGTTTTCTTCGTTTCCCAACACTATTCTTATTGGATTATTGCCATTTACCAAGCGAACATCTAATCTTGGGTTGTCGGCTAAAATGGTATTTTTTCCAACTAATATAGCTTGATTTTCTGCTCGAAGATGATGCACATAACGCTGGCTCAATGCATTTGTAATTTTTATTTCCTGTTGTTGAATACCTAAGTATTTATCGGCAGTTTGAGCAAATTTTAAAGTAATATATGGCAATTTATGATGATTAAAATAAAAGAATTTTTTATTGATTTCTTTGCCTTCATTTGCTAAAATATCGGTTATTACTTCAACGCCATTTTTTCTTAATTTTTCTATGCCTTTGCCATTTACCAAGCTAAAATTGTCTTCATTTGCAATGACAATTTTTTTAATTTTTTGTTCGAGAATTAAATCAGCGCAAGGTGGCGTTTTTCCGTGATGCGCACAAGGTTCTAAGTTGACATACAAAGTTGAAAATGGAATTAGAAGTTTATTTTCCAATGCAACACTATTAATACAATTCACTTCTGCATGTGCTTTGCCATATCGTTGATGATAGCCTTCGCCGATAATTTTATCTTCATAAACTAAAACGGCGCCAACCATCGGATTTGGTGCGGCAAATCCATTGCCGAGTTTAGCCAACTCAAAACAACGACGCATATATGTAAAATGTTTTTCCATTTCTTGCGCTGCTAAAAATTATTCAGCATCTTTATCCAATTATTGATTGCACAAAAATAAGAAATTGAACGTACAAGCTTACAAAAATATCATCGTGCCAATGTTGCTTGAAACTTTTGAAGAACGAGAAGCTGAGCATATTTTCAAAATTGTTTTGGAAGATTATTTTAATCGACGATATTTTGATGTTCGAAATGCTGTTTTGCAAGATGAAGAAATGGAAGCGTTGAATTTCATTTTTGAGAAAATTAGCAACCATTATCCGGTGCAATATATTTTTAACAAAGCATATTTTTATGATTTAGAATTATATGTAGATGAACAAGTTTTAATTCCACGACCGGAAACAGAAGAATTGGTACATTGGATTTTATCAGAAAATATAAAAGAACATCTAAAATTGATTGATATCGGAACAGGCAGTGGTTGTATTCCGATTTTGTTAAAAGTAAAAAGAAATAATTGGCAAATTAGTGCTTTAGATATTTCAGAAAATGCGTTGAAAATTGCTGATCAAAATGCCAAAAAATATGAAGTAGATATTGAATTTCTTCAACGAGATATTTTAAATGTTCAATCAGGTTTTTTTCAACAAAAATTTGATATCATCGTCAGCAATCCACCTTATATTCCGAAGAAAGAGAAAGAATTAATGTCGATATCGACACTACAACACGAACCCGATTTAGCTTTATTTGTTGAAGATGATAACGCACTTATTTTTTATAATAAAATTGCTGATTTCGCTTTGAATTTTCTTAATGAAAATGGAAAAGTGTATTTGGAATTAAACGAATTTAATGCGAATGATGTCAAAAAATTATTTCATCAAAAAGGATTTTCTTCCGTAGAAATAAAAGAAGATATGAGTGGAAAACAAAGAATGTTGCGTGCTCAACTTACTTCCACTGCACTTTAGTTTTCCAATCAGAATGCCGTGCTTTTATTGGAACATTTTCTGCACATTTTCCAATAAATAGAAGCGCAACCATTTTATCTTGCTCATCAAATCCAAGTATTTCTTTCATTTTTGGATGATAAAACATACCGCCTGTACTCCAAAAAGTTGCCACTTGATTTTCGCTTGCAATCAGCAACATATTTTCTATAGCACAACAAGTGGCTGCAATTTCTTCGTGGTCTGGAATATTGCTTTTGGTTCCGCATTTAGCAGCGCAAATAATCAAATGCGAACACTTGTTGGCTCTGTTTAAAATTTTATCGTATTTATTTTGTGCAAATTGTTCTTCCGATGTCAACGATTTATATAACTCAGCATGTTGTTGACTAAATGCTTGGATAGCATCTTTAGTTAAAACGATAAATCGCCAAGGCTCAGTAACGCCATGCGTAGGCGCACAATTTGCAGCTATTAACATGCGTTCTACAATCGTATCTGAAACAATTTCTCCAGTAAATAAATTCGGATCGATACTTCTTCTTTTGTGAATAATTTCTTCTGCTGACATAGCACAAAATTAATCAACTCTACTTAAAAAATTTCGACTTAATACAATAATGTCTTTATTTTTACCTTTATTAATCAATGTTGAAGAAACGCGCCATTTTTTTTTCTTTTTTAGTGCTATTAGTTGGGAGCATTTTCGCGCAGTCGTTGCTCTATTCTCCGACATCATTTTCAAATTATAGAACAAAAATTTTATCTATCAAATCCGATACAATTTTGTTGGATACTTTAAGCGTTTTTCCGAATACATTGATATTGAGAGATTATAAAACAAATGCTTTAATTTCTGCTGATGCTTATGAGTTGGATTTCTCAAAAGGCAAATTAATTCTAAAAAATAGATATTCTTTTGATTCTTTAGTAGCATCTTATCGTGTGTTTCCAACAAATTTAGGAATAGTAACGCAACATAAAATTCCTCAATATTATAAAAGAGGAGATTCTGTTTTTTACGACCGATTTTATTTTCAACCAAAAGAAGAAAAAACAGCATCGTTTCTAAATTTTGGTGGATTGGATTACAGTGGGAATTTTGCACGTGGTATTCAATTTGGTTCTAATCAAGATCTGAGCTTAAACTCTGTTTTAGATTTGCGATTGAGTGGAAAAATTGCCAATGATATAGAAATTACGGCATCTTTGACCGACAATAATATTCCGCTTCAACCTGATGGAACTACACAGCAATTACAAGATTTCGATAAAGTTTTTATTCAACTAAAAAAAGATCCGCATCGCATTATTGCAGGCGATTACAGCTTAAAAAGTTTCGACAGTTATTTTATGAAATTCAATAGGCAATTGCAAGGTGCTAGTTATGTCGGCGATTTTAAGTTTAAAAACGATATGCAATTGACTACATCTACATCAATGGCGGTTAGTCGTGGAAAATTTGCGCGCAATGTGTTTCAGGGAGCAGAAGGCAATCAAGGTCCATATAGATTAGTTGGCAATAATAACGAAACATTTATTATTGTATTGGCGGGAAGTGAGAAGGTATATGTGAATGGCGAGTTGTTGCAAAGAGGAGAGTTGCAAGATTATGTGATGGATTATAACAGCGGCGAACTGATTTTTATGCCGAGATTTTTAATAACGAAAGACTCTAGAATAGTTGTTGAGTTTGAATATTCGGATAGAAATTATTTTAGAACGACTGTGCATCAAGCTATTCAATTCAAATGGAAAAAATTAAACCTTTACACTCAAATTTATTCCGAGCAAGATGCCAAGAAAAAACCGATTACTAATCAACTTTCTGACAGCACTATCCAATATTTATCTACAATAGGAAATGAAATAACAAGTGCCTATACATCCGGCATTAAAACCACAACTTTCGACCCAAATACTGTTCAATACAAAAAAATAGATTCTACGGTAAATTCTATTTTATATGATTCTGTTTTCGTGTATGATACCAATCCGGACAGTGCTATTTATTCGTTGAGTTTTTCTTATGTTGGCGTTGGAAAAGGCAATTATGTTCCGACACAAAATGCCAATAATGTTCGAGTGTATAAATGGGTGGCGCCTATCAATAATGTATCGCAAGGTACGTATGAGCCTGTTATTTTAGTAGTTACGCCAAAAAATCAATTGATGTTTACGTTTGGAGCAGCTTATGCTATAGATACCAAAACCAACATAAAAGCAGAAATGGCCTTTTCAAATAACGATAGAAATTTATTTTCTTCTTTAGGAAAGAAAGAAAACAAAGGTTTTGCTGCTAACTTACAAGTAAATAGGAAAGATTCGTTGAAACAAAATCTGATTTTTACCAACTCGGTTGATTATGAATTTAAACAAGCAAATTTCCAACAATTAGAACCTTATAGAAATACAGAATTTACAAGAGATTGGAACATTGCCAATCAAGCGACAAATATTACTGAACATATTGCACGCTATCAAGTTCAATTACAAGATTCAAAACACAACATTACTTCAGGTTATAAATTTTCAACTTTTATCAGGCAGAAAAAATATAAAGGTTTTGAAAATTGGTTGAGTTTTTCTACCAATTACAAAAATCTAAAAATTGATGCCAATGCAAGAATTTTAAATACGACAGATTCATTGACTAAATCTCTTTTCTTGCGACCATCGTTGTATGCATCTTATGCTATTGCCAAAACAAAAGCAAAAGCAAAAGGATTAGGCTTCGGTTTCGGATTTTTTCAAGAAAATAATACGTTTAAAAACAAACAAACTGATTTATTGCAAACTAATTCTTTCAAGAATAATAATCTCAATTTTCAAATTTTCTTGCCGGATTCTGCAAAGTGGAATTTTATGTTAGAATATAAATACAGAAAAGATATTGCTGTAAAAAATGCCCAATTTTCCGATTCTACTTTGGCGCATACACTTAGCTTTAAAGGCAGTGCAAATCAATTGAAAAATCAAACATTTAATTGGACGTTTACGTATAGAAATTTACAAGTTAAAGATACTTCACTAACACAAAAACCCGAACAAACATTCTTGGCAAGAACAGAATATGGTGCCAGAATAAAACATGGAGTTTTGCGTACCAACTTTATTTATGAAATTGGCGGTGGACGCGAACGCGTGCGTCAATTCACTTATATCGAAGTGGCTTCAGGGCAAGGTTATTACAAATGGATAGACCAAAATGGCAATGGAATAAGAGAGTTAGACGAGTTTGTGCCATCGCAATTCAGTGATAGTGCGCAGTATATTCGCATCTTAACCGACTTAAACGAATATGTAAATTCTAATTCTACAGCTTACACGCAAACAATTACCATTCAGCCTAAAGTTGTTTGGTTTAATGCTACTTCAGGATTTAAGAAATTTATGTCTAAAATTACGTTGCAATCCTATATGCAAGTATCTCGGAAAACGTATAAAAATAATATCAGAAAATTGTTTAATCCTTTTGTGTTTAATACATCAGACAGCAACACCTTGAGTTTAAATTCCAATATCAGAAATTCGTTTATTTTTAATTCCGGCGATCCGGTGTATTCGTTTTCATTTACCAATCAATTAGTGCGCGATAAAATTTTGTTGGTCAATGGTTTTGATACTCGAAAGCGAATGGATAATACAGTTGAGGCATATTATAATTTAAGTCAGAAATTTAATTTGAATCTGAAGTTTATTCAATCTAAATTAGAATTTGAATCGCAGTATTTCAGCACGAATAATTATATTATTAGAAGTTATTATACAGAGCCAAAATTTATTTATAATTATAAAACAATGTTGCGTACCGCATTTAATTATGGCTTTACCTATAAAAAGAATGCGGCGTCGCTTGGTGGAGAAAAAGTTTTGTCCAACAAGTTAGAGTTTGAATTAAGATATAGCAAGGCTTCTAAAAATACGCTCGAAACTAAATTTTCTTTCTATTTGGTTAAATACAACGGCGAAAATGGAACAACCAAAGCATATACCATTTTAGAAGGCTTACAACCGGGCAAGAATTACCTATGGAGTTTGCGATATACTAGAAACATTTCTCGAAATTTGGAATTAAGTTTGAGCTACGAAGGCAGAAAAACCGGCACAGCTAAACTTGTAAATACAGGAAGTGCCCAACTAAGAGCTATTTTTTGATATTTATTCCTAATGATTTTATAACACACTAAAAAACAAGAAATCTTTGATAAGGTAATAATTTTATTCTATGGCTTTTGAACAAGAAATTGATTCGATTCGGATTAAAATAAATCAATATAAAAGTGAAGGTAAAAAACTCTTTGCCGGTTCTTCTTTTCAAACGCACTCTATTCCGATGTTACATATTCTTGCGCAAATAGATAATACAATTCCCATTTATTTCTTAAATACAGGCTATTTATTTCCGCAAACCATAGAATATAAAGATAAGATTGCACAAGCATTTGGCATCAATGTCATCGACTTAAAATCGCCGACACCACGCAATATGCAAAAAGATGGAAACGGTAGATTGTTGTTTACTTCTGACCCAGATTTTTGTTGCCATCTCAATAAAGTTGTTCCTATGGAACCAATTTTAAATTCGTATGATGTTTGGATTAATGGCGTTCGTGCCGACCAAAATGCCAATCGTGCGAATATGAAAGAAGAACAAGCAACGCCGCAACGTGCTATGCGTTATCATCCAATGTTACGCTGGACGAAGCAAATGATTTGGAAATATATCAAAGAATATAATTTGCCACATCATCCTTTAGATGCACAAGGATATACCAGCATTGGCTGTGAGCCTTGTACGAGAAAAGTTGACCCAACGCAAATGAATGACGAACGTATGTCGCGCTGGTTTGGCTTAAACAAAACAGAATGTGGCTTACACACAGAATTAATTAAATAAAAGCACTACAAATAACATAAATGAGAGTATTAATTACAGGTGGAGCCGGCTATTTAGGAACGGAATTAGTAAAAAAATTAGTGAAAATTCCTAAGGTAAAAGAGATAATTGTATATGATAATCTAAATAAAGGTGCCTATAATTTTTTCTTGTGTACTTGCATTGGCGGCGACAATATTCGTTTTGTGCATGGCGATATTTTAGATACTCGAAAGTTGAAAAAAGAATTGAAAGATGTAGATGTCGTGTTTAATTTGGCGGCTAAGATAACACCGCCTTATGCCGATGCCGATCCACATTTATACGAACAAACCAACCATTGGGGAACAGCCGAATTATCTTACGCTATTGAAGAAAGCGATGTAAAAATGTTGATTCATGTTAGTACACTTTCTGTTTATGGCGCTTCTTCCAAAGGAAAATTAATTACCGAAAATACCAAACTCAATCCTAGAACAAATTATGGTATTTCAAAGATGCGAGGCGAAGGTTTTATTGAACGTTTGATGAAAAATGAGAAATTGCAAACCTATATTATTCGCTTAGGTAATGTATATGGCTTTAATCAAACAATGCGTTTCGATGCCGTAATTAATCAGTTTGCGTTTGAGGCAAATTTCTTAAAAAAGATTTCTATTCACGGTGATGGACAACAAATTCGCTCGTTTATTAGTGTGGATAAAGCTGCGCAATACATTACTCAAATTCCATTTTTAAATATTCCGATAGGAATTTATAACATGGTTGATTTTAATATGGAAATAATGGAAATTGCTTTAAATTTTAAAGATTTAATTCCTGAATTAGAAATGCAATTTATCAACCAGCATTTGCAATTGCGCAATATCGCTGTTGATGAAGATTGCAAGATCTATAAATATATTCCAAAGCAAAAAACAAATTTTAAAGAAGATTTATTTCAGATGATGAGTCAATTTGCTTTTCAATAATAAAGCTCTTTCAACATCTTCAGGCGCATCAATGCTAATGCTATCAAACGTAGTAATGCCAGCTTTTATCGAATAATTATTATCTAACCAGCGCATTTGTTCTAAGCGGCGTTCATGTTCGTTTTTTGTTGGTTGAAATTGCGTAATTTGCGCTAATACATCAGCACGAAAACCATAAATTCCAATATGTTTATAGAAATAATTGCTTGGATTTATGCTTGGATTTTCTCTTGTAAAATCAACCACAAAATTATTTTCATCTAAAATTGCTTTTACAATATTTTGATTGTTTAAAAACTCAAGCGAAGTTTCTTGTTTTACTTGCGTAACTATTTCTATTTCTTTTGAAGAAAACAATTGACATAATTCATCAATTTGTTGTGGTTGAATATAAGGCTCATCACCTTGAATATTGATAATAAAATCAAACGATTTATACTGGTTCGTTTTTATTTTCTGATACGCTTCAAAACATCTTGATGTGCCATTCAAATGCTGAGTAGATGTCATTAATACATTACCGCCAAACGTTTGTACAGTGTCAAAAATTCGTTCATCATCAGTAGCCACAAGAACTTCATCTAAAAATTTAGTTTGTATGCATTGTTCATACACGCGTTGAATCATTGACTTTCCTTCTATTAAAATCAATGGCTTTCCCGGAAATCGAGATGAATCAAAGCGTGCAGGAATAACTCCAAGAATTTTCAATGTTAAAAAATGTTGTGTTACAAATTTAGTTTAAACTATTGTTGAAAAAAAGCATTCTTAAAAAACTTTAAACATTCCATTTTTGTTGAGTGAATAGCTTTATTGCACAACTTAAAATTCGTGTTATGACTCATGTGAAGAAATTATTTTTTATATTTTTTTGTTTGAACGTGTTGCTTGTGTTTGGAAATAAAAAACAAGAATACAAAATGCATACGGTAAAAAAAGGAGAAACTTTGTATCAAATTGCCAAACTATATAAAGTAAGTATTGATGCAATCGAAAATGTAAATCCATCTATTGTTCAACATATCATCAAACCTGAACAAATATTACGAATTCCTATTTCTATTCAAAAAAAAGAAGCAATTCAACCTAAATCTAACCCAATCTCAATAAAATCAGTTCAGAAAACAATACAACATACAGTAAAAAAAGGAGAGACATTGTATTCGATATCTAAGTTATATGGCATGAAACCTGAAGATATTAGAACTTGGAATTCGATAGATGGAAATGCTATTAGTATTGACGAAAAGTTGACCATAAAGCTAAATGCAGAAGCAAATAAATTAAATGAAGAAAAATTAATTAAAGAGAAACCTATTACAGAAACACCAGCAATTCCTATCGTTCACAAAGATACTATGTTGGATGAAGTACTAAAAAATGCCCAAACATCAGAAATAGAAGAAAAACCGGCACTCGACAATGAAAGTCAAACTGAATTGGCAAAAAAATATAAATCAAATTTAATAAATAAGAATGCTATTTCAGTAAGAGGCACAGGCGCACCAATGACAACCACACTTGGTGCTATGGAAAGTGTTTATTTTGTCGTGCATAAAACATTGCCAATAGGAACGGTCATTAAAATAATAAACTTGGTGAACAATAAATCCATGTATGCAAAAGTTATCGGAAAACTTGAAGATTCGCCCGAAAATGAACATGTAATTGTGCGTTACACACTCGGAATAAAAAAAGCACTTCAACTTAAAGATGGTAAATGCTACGTGCAAATAATTTATCCTGAATAGGTTATCATTTTGTTAGAGTACCAAAATATGAGTAAAATCATTTTTTTATTGCTTAATATAATACGATATTTGTATTAGTATAAAAAGTAAAAGTGCAGCAATACAAAGTAGTTACTATAACGCATAAAACAGCGAACGTTAGTAAGTTGAAAGATTATTTGCTGGCAGATGATGATACTTCTGATTATCCAGCTATCCGACTTAAAGAGTTGAAGAGTAATTTTTCTATTAACGAGTTGTTGTATCTTAATACGTGCAATCGCGTAACTTTTTTCTTTACGTACAACAAGCGAATTGATACCAAATTTTTAAAAGATTTATTTCAATTCATCAATCCCGACTTTAATAAAGAACTCATCAACCTTCATATCTCCAAAGCTTTAGTGTTTGAAGGTGTAGATGCGATTAGACACTTGTTTAGTGTGGCTGCATCATTGGATTCTTTGGTCATCGGAGAACGAGAAATTTTAGGACAAATTAAAGCGGCATACATCAAAGCTAAAGAACACAGTCTCTGCGATGACGATATTCGCTTGGCATACCAGCAAGCTATCGTTTTTGCAAAAAAAATTCACTGCGATACTCGAATTGGTGAAAAGCCGGTTTCTGTAGTTTCTTTGGCTTATAGGACTTTAGCCGAAAGAAATTTCTTTAAATATGCTAATATTATGATTATTGGAGCCGGACAAACCAATAATTTAATGGCAAATTTGCTGACAAAAATCGAGTTGAAAAGTGTGGTCGTTTATAACAGAACTCTAAATAAAGCCGAAGATTTAGCTGCACGTTTTAAAAATTCCAAAGCATTTTCTTTAGAAAAATTGATGCACCACAAAGAAGATATTGACATTATTTTGACTTGTACAGGCGCCAATTATGCTGTTTTAACTAAAGAAATTTTCGACAAATTAGTACCGAAAAATAGAAAAGTAACCATCGTAGATTTGGCTGTTCCGAGAGATGTTGATGAGGAAATTATCGCCATGAAAAATGTTGATTATATTGATATATCTTCGTTAGAAAATAAGGCAAAAGAAAATATGCAATTCAGAAAAAGCGAAATGTACAAAGCTGAAGCCATGCTGGAAGAATTTATTGTAACATTTAGCGAATTACATAAAGAACGCAAATTAGAATTGGCACTTGCAGATATTCCCAATGAAGTAAAAAATATTAAGAATAGAGCATTAAATGCAGCTTTTAAGAAAGATATAGAAAGCTTAGATGCTAACTCTAAAGATGTATTGGAAAAAGTATTGCAGTATATGGAAGAAAAATATATTGCTTTACCATTTAAAGTGTCTAAAAAATCCTTGCTCGACAAGAAATTCAGACCTTAATCCTTGTTTTTATTCTCCTTTTTCTCAACCGAAAACTCTACTTTTGTACCAGCAAATAAAGAATATTTTTTTGAATGAATTTACCTATTATAATTGGAACGCGTGGAAGTGACTTGGCATTATGGCAAGCAAATTTTACTAAAAATGAATTAGAGAGAAAAGGCATTAAAGCCGAAATAAAAATTATTAAAACCAAAGGCGATGCCACACAACAATGGAATCTTAGTTTTGATAAAATGGAAGGAAAAGGCTTTTTTACAAAAGAGTTGGAAGAAGCTTTGTTGGCAAAAGAAATTGATTTAGCTGTGCATTCATGCAAAGATTTACCAACTGATTTTCCTGAAGGACTTACCATAGCTGCTTATTCCAAGCGCGCCAATCCATTCGATGTTTTGTTGATAAAGAAAGATAAAGTAGATGCTTCAAAACTTCTAAAATTAAAAGAAAATGCCAAAGTTGGAACATCTTCTGCCAGAAGAAAATCACAATTATTGGCACTTCGTCCGGATATCAATATTCAAGATTTAAGAGGCAATGTGCCGTCGCGAATAAATAAATTGAGAAATGAAGATTACGATGCTATTACTTTAGCATCAGCAGGTGTGGAGCGATTGAATATTGATTTGTCAGAATTTGAAATAATTCCTTTGCGTTCTACTATGTTTATTCCGGCTCCGGCACAAGGTGTATTGGCTTTCCAAATTCGAGAAGATGATGTAAAACTAAAAGAAATTTGTGCTTATTTGAATGATAAAAATAGCTCGACAATAAGTGCGATAGAACGCCAACTTTTACACGATTTTGATGGCGGTTGCCAAATGCCTTTGGGTGTTTATGCCGAGAAAATTAATCAAGAATTTCATGTTTGGATTGCACAAGCTGCTGCTTGGAATACTTTCCCGAAACGTCAGCATTTAATTTTAAAAGAAATTATTCTTGAAGATGTAGAGCAATGGAAAACAATGAGTAAAACGATTGTAGAAAATTTTAAATCAAAATCGATACCATCAGTTTTTGTTTCTTCTCATTTAGAACCAACAAATTATTTGAGAAAAGCTTTAGAAGATCAACAAATTCCATTAACACATCAATCTTACATATCATTTACTCCAATAGAATTTTCATTTCCCAAAGATGCTAATTGGATATTTTTCAGTAGCAAAAATGGGGTAAAATATTTTTTTGATGCTTGTTTTGATGAAATTAAAAATGGTCAATATAAATTGGCAGCGGTCAATCATGGAACAGCACAAGCTATTTATACATTAGGCTTAAACGTTGATTTTATTGGGCAAGGCAACGACTTAAACCTTATTGCTCAACAATTTGATGCGATGGCAAATGGAAAAATTGTATTTATACAAGCAAAAAACTCCAATAGAAGTATTCAAAAAGGTATTCAAAAGAATAAGAATACAGAAACTTTAGTGGTTTATGAAAACAATCCAGTTCCAAATATTGAACAACGAAAAGAACAAATATTGATTTTTACAAGTCCGATGAACGTTGAAGCCTATTTTTCCAAGTTTCAAATTGAATCATTTCAAAGTGTAATTTCAATTGGGTCTTCAACCTCTAAAAAGTTAGACGCTTTTGCAGTTAAAAACTATAAAACTGCCTATGAACCTTCTTGGTGGTCTATTTTGGATGAATTATAAAAGAATTAGATTTATTTTTTTATTTTTAGATATGTTTTTAGGAAGGAAAATCGTGATGTTTTCATGGTTGTTTATTTACAACCTTGTTTTATTTGCACAGCCATCAAATGATGCGTGTATAAATGCTATCCATATTGCAAATGTAAGCAATTACTGTTCTTCAGTTGGTGGTGGAACAACTGTTGGTGCAACAGATGATGCATCAACTACCGGTGGATTTAGTCCGGCAGGATGCTGGGGAAGTGGTGCTGTTAATGACGTGTGGTATAGTTTTACCGCAATAGCATCAGATATATCAATTACAGTAAAAGGAAACGAAGGTGTACCTTCCGGTGGAACGCTAAACCGCCCTCAAGTAGCTTTATATGGTGGTTCTTGTAGTGGAACCATTAATGAAATGGTTTGTGGCTCTGCACCAAGCGGACAAAATATTATCCAAATTTATAGAGGTGGATTAACAATTGGACAAACCTATTTAATTCGGGTTGATGGATTAAATTCTAATAAAGGTAGCTTTCAATTATGTGTAAACAATTTTAATCCGGTACCTACACCTGAAGGAGATTGCCCATCTGCAGTAATTTTATGTGATAAAAGTGGATTTACCGTGCCTGCTGTTTCAGGAGTAGGCTCGATTGCTACAGAAATGAATGACGCTACTTGTTTTGATTATGATCCATCAACCGGAAATATAGAATCAAGTTCAACGTGGTATGTATTCTCATTTTCAACTTCAGGAACTTTTACGTTTAATATCACACCTTCAAATATTGATGATGATATAGATTTTGCGTTGTATTTACTTCCAAATGGAGTTGGAAATTGTGCCGGAAAACAAACCGTTCGATGTATGGCAGCGTCTTGCTATGGTTCTACAGGTTTAAATACAAGCTCTTCTGATATTAGTGAACCTCCTGGTTGCAGTTGGTCAAGTGATAATTATGTAAGACAAGTAAATGTAACTGCAGGTCAAACTTATGCGTTAGCTATTAATAACTTTACTTCAACCGGAAATGGATTTGGTATTACTTTCGGTGGTACCGCGACTTTTCAAGGACCAACAGCAACAATCATAGATAGTGATGCTGATGATAAAATTTGTATAGGTGAATCAATTAATTTTTCACAAACATCTTCACCACCAACATCCGGAACCTTAGTTGCTTGGAATTGGAATTTTGGTGTTGATGCAACGCCGGCTACTTTTGTTGGAACAACGCCGCCACCGATAACTTATAGTAGTAATGGTATAAAAACCATTTCACTTACTGTTGAAAGCGATAGAGGTTGTTTATTCACGGTTACTAAAAATATTACTGTTTCTTCAACGCCGCCGGTTTTGTCTATTGTTGCTTCACAAAACCCGGTTTGTCAAGGAAGTGCTATAACATTTACAGCTACCGCTTCCAATGCCGGAACGAATCCAACAATTCAATGGTATCTAAATAATAACCCGGTTGGGACAAACAGCACAACTTATACAAATTCTAGTTTAAATAATGGTGATGTAGTGAAAGCACGTGTAACCAGCAATTTAACTTGCAATTTTGGAAGTCAAACAACAAGTAATAGTATCACTGTTCAAATCACAAATCCCAAACCTGTTTCTGTTACAATAAGCGGAGATAATTCTATTTGTCAAGGAGATGCTTTAACATTAACTGCTCAACCTACTAATGGCGGAACATCACCAATATATCAATGGTTTGTAAATGGAAATCCAAGTGGTACAAACAGTAATACTTTTTCATCTTTATCAATAAATAATGGAGATATTATTACTGTTAGTTTGACAAGTAATTTGACTTGTGTATCCGGAAATCCGGCTACAAGTGCAAATTTTAATGTTATTGTTAATCCGAAACCAACATTAACTGCAAGTAATCCTACTATTTGTAGTGGGCAATCAGCCACACTTTCTATAAGTGGTGCTACAAGTTATACATGGACAGGTGGATTAGCACCAATTGCCAATCCTACAACACCAATATTAACAACAAATGCTACTTACACCGTAACCGGAACACTGAATGGATGTAAGAATACAAAAGATATTACCGTTAACGTAAAACCAAATCCTACGGTTAGTGTCAATTCTCCAAAAATATGTGAAGGTCAAAAAGCAACATTAACTGCAAGTGGCGCAACTTCGTATTCTTGGAATGGTGGCTTACCTGCTGTTGCCCAACCAACAACACCGACTTTAACAACAACTACTACTTATGAAGTAATTGGAATAACTAATGGCTGTAAAGATTCAGCTACAGCAATAGTTACAGTTAATCCTAAGAAAACAACCAATATTTCAAAAACGATTTGTGCAAATGAAAGTGTTACAATAGGAAACCAAACATTTAATACAAATGGAACGCATACTGTTACTCTATCAACTTCAGAAAATTGCGACAGTGTTGTAATTTTAGATTTAACAGTAACAACTCCAATTACACCAAAAATTACTATTACAGCCAATAAAACATCAATATGTAATAATGAAGAAGTGATTTTTAAAGCCACCACTCAAAATACTTTGGGAAATATAACTTATAAATGGGTTATAAATGGAAGTGATGTTGGCGTGAATGATTCTGTTTTTACTACAAGAGCATTAAAAAATGGCGATGTCGTGCATGCAGAAATATCCTTATCGAATACAACATGTGTAACTTCATTTTCTGCAACAAGTAATTCAATTTCTATAATTTCATCTTTACCAAATTATACTATTCCAAATGTTCAAATTTGCCCAGAACAAAATAAAACGATAGATATTGGATTATCAATTCCGACTTATACAGTTTCATGGAAAAACGAAAATGATTCATTGACGATAGTAAATGCAGATACATTTCACGTTCATAACTCAATAAGTGGAACAGCCTATTTTACTGTTAAATACGGCGATGGATGTTCCGTTTCTGATAGTATTCCAATACGCGTTTTTGATAGACCAATTGTTGATGCTACAAGCGATAAAACACATGTGCGAGACCAAGAAATATTTCAATTAAATGCTGATGGCAATGGCTTAATTTCGTATAATTGGCAACCTGCACACTTGGTTTCATCTTCAACCATAAAAAATCCAACGGCAACAATTACAGAGTCAACAATATTTACAGTTTTAGTAAAAGATAATAATCAATGTGAAAATACAGATAGTGTTTTAGTGAATTTTATCGAAGCTTGTAGTGTAGATAATCTCTTTTTCCCGACAGCATTTTCGCCGAATAATGATGGTGTAAATGATTGTTTCGGAATCTTATCGCCGCCAAATTTAAGTCAATACAAGTTGGTTATTTTTAATCGTTGGGGCGAATTGGTGTTTGAGACGAACAATGTAAATGAATGTTGGAATGGCGAATTTAAAGGTGTTGCAGCCGCCGCAGATTCTTATGTTTATGTTTCAAGTTTTGTTTGCAACGATGGTAAAGTAATTACTAAAAAAGGTGGAATTACTATTTTGAGATAAAATTTATTTCCAACTTGTTGGATCTTTACGCCATTGTTGCAAAATACTTATTTCTTCTGCTGATATATAATTTTTTTGTTCGGCAACACGAATTAAAAAGTCATAATTAGATAGTGTTTTGAGTTGAACGCCGGCATCTTCAAATCGTTGTACCGCACTTGCAAATCCATATTTATATATGGCGATCATACCAATAACTTCTGCACCTGCAGCACGCAAATCTTCAACCGCTTTTAAAGAACTGCCGCCTGTTGAAATGGTATCTTCAACAACTAAAATCCGTTGTCCGTGTTTTAAATCTCCTTCAATAGTGTTGGTTAAACCATGTTCTTTAGGTTTAGAACGCACATATACAAAAGGCAAATTTAATGCGTCAGCAATAATGGCGCCATGCGGAATGCCTGCAGTTGCCACACCTGCAATACATTCTGTTTGTGGAAAATATTCTTGTAATAAACTAATTAATCCATCTTTTACCATATCTCTGATTGCCGGATAGGAAAGTAGTTTTCGATTATCACAATACACCGGCGATTTTATTCCACTCGCCCAAGTATATGGAGTTTCAGTATTTAGTTGTATTGCTTTGATTTGCAATAATTGTTCGATGAGATTTTCTTTGTAGGTGTTATTTTCCATTTAAAATAATTTGTGCTTGGTTTTCTCTAATTTCATCAAAATAATTAGTATCATAGAGACTGAAAAAAATAATTGTAAATGTATAAACTTTTTATCAATAACAAGGTAGTTTACATAACTCAAAATCCGGCTTCTGTGGAGAATATTCTCCAAGAAGAATATATTATTGAACGCTATTCAACTAAAGCAAATTTAGAAACACTTTTAACTATTATATTAGGAGATGCAAATAGCAATAATGTTATTTTATTTCATAAAGATGTAGATGAACTTTTAGAGCTAGTTTTATCTTATTTTAAAAGTATAGAAGCTGCGGGCGGAGTTGTGAGAAATCATAAGCACGAAATTTTGTTGATTTTTAGAAGAGGTTTTTGGGATTTACCTAAAGGAAAAATCGAAAAAAATGAAAGCATAGAATCCGCCGCCGTTCGCGAAGTAGAAGAGGAGACAGGTTTGCAACAAGTAGAAATTCTTCAACCTATTTATTTTACAAAATGTAAAAATAAAACAACCTTTCATTCTTATGAATTAAATGGAAAACAGTGCATGAAAATTACTCATTGGTTTGAAATGAAAACAAATCAAATCGAAAAATTAATTCCGCAAACGGAAGAAGATATTGAACAAGCTGTTTGGGTAAGTGAACATAGAATTCCGGAATATTTTTCTATGATGTATCCTAATATTGTAGATGTGTTGAAAGAGATTCTTCCTTCTAACTAAATATTACATCAACCATTTCCAAAACAAAAGTGTAACTACTGATGCAATAATTCCAAGCGTTGGTAGATAATTGGCTAATTGTTCATCGAGTTTATATTTAGTTGCTAAGATAGATGCCGTAATCATGGGCGGCATAGCGCATTCTAAAACGGAAATCTCATAAGGAATTCCGCGCTTTCCTAAAATCAAAAAATATAAAACATAAATAATTAATGGTGCGAGTATTAATTTATAAATTAAACCGCCGCATAATTTTTTCCAATCTATATGTTTGATTGATAGGTTGAATTGCATTCCTAAAGATAAAATAGCTAACGGCACCATCCAATCGCCAACAAATTTTAAAACGTGTTTTCCGTTTTGCGGAATGAAATTATTTGGAAGAAATAAGGCAATTATAAAAATAACAAATGGAGGAAATTTAATTAAGCGAATAACAATTGATTTTAAACTCAAGACTTCGCTGCCAAATGAAGTTGCAATGATAATGCCAATTGTAGAAAGAATAACGAAACTGCCGGGTTGATCAACAAAAATAGCATATTGCAAATTTTGCTCACCATAGAAATGCTCGATAAACGGAAAGCCGACAAACGATGTATTGCCTAAGCCGCAACACAAAATAATACATGCCATTGTTTTTGCATCGTACTTGAATATTTTACAAAATAAATAAGCAAAAAATATCGAAGCAATAAAAATTATCCAAGCAGAAGCAATAGGAAATAAAACTTCTTTTGTAATGGTCAGTTCAGGAATTTTTAATAATACAATTGCAGGCAATGGTACATACAAAATAAAGTGATTGATTTTGGTGTAAACTGATTTGGAATTTATGGGTAATAATTGCGCTAAAAATCCAAGAAAGAATAAGAAAAGTAGAGCAATCGGTTGATTTAAAAATTCCATTTTTGCTCGTTCTAAAGAGCCAACAAAATTACTTAAATAAATTGTACTCTATAATATTCTTTTCTTTATCAAAAGGTTTAACAGCGTTTAATCCAATATGTTGAATAACTTCATCAATAGATAAAGTCGGATGTGCTAAAGCTGCTTTTGGTATCAAGCCGATGAGTTCACTTCCATTTGTGCGAACATCAAATTCTTTTGCTAATTCGCTAATGGCATCAAATACTTCGCAAACTTTGCTATTTTCTATATCAATAATATTAGTTGAAACTTGCGCACAAGAAAATTCGTCCATATACCAACCAATTGCTTTTACCGATTGAAATAAATTACTCAAATACGAATTATCTTTTTTCTCTCTAATCGTGCGTATTTGCTTGGCTATTGCTTGCGCAATATTTACATCTTTTGTATTCAAGTTGATGTTGTATGCAACCAAGAAATTCCTAGCACCAAGTGCTATCATTCCAAATTTTTTATTAAACGAAAAAGGACCAAAATCAGGTTTCCATTTTTCAGATTTCATTTTTTCAGGAATGGCTTCGTATTCGCCTTTTCTTATAAAAGATAAATTTTTGCGCTCATTTATTTTGGCTGATTGTTCATATAAATAAACCGGAATTCCTAATGCTCCAATTTGTTCGCCTAATTTTTCAGTTAATGAAATTACTTCCTGCATGGAAATATTTTGTAACGGCACAAACGGACAAACATCGCAAGCACCCATTCTTGGATGTTCTCCTTTATGATGTCGCATATCTATTTTTTCTTGAGCAACAACAATAGCATTATAGGTGGCTTCCAAAATGGCTTCCGGTTTCCCGACATACGTAAATACAGTTCTATTCGCGTCTATTCCAATATCAACATTCAACAATTTTATGCTTGGAATTGCTTGGATTGCATTGGCAATTGCATCAATAGTATGCTTGTTTTTTCCTTCTGAAAAATTGGGTACACATTCAATTAATTGGTCGCTTGCGTTAAATTTCATCTTCAAAAATCAAACAATAATAATAAAGAAAGTTGAGTTTTATTTTGCAAAGTTGTGGAAAAATTGCCCAAGTATTTTTTTTATTTAAAATTACATTTGTTGCTCAAGGATTGATTATGGCAGAAATAAATTATACCGAAGACAATATTCGCTCTTTAGATTGGAAAGAACATATTCGTTTGCGTCCCGGAATGTATATCGGGAAATTGGGCGATGGTACTTCGCCGGATGATGGCATTTATGTTTTATTGAAAGAAATTGTAGATAACTCGATTGATGAATTTGTGATGGGGCACGGCAAACAAATCGACATTTCTATTAAAGATAAAATGGTTACGGTGCGCGATTATGGACGTGGCATTCCGTTAGGTGCTGTGGTAGATTGCGTTTCTAAAATTAATACAGGCGGAAAATACGATTCGCGTGCTTTTCAAAAATCGGTTGGATTGAATGGCGTTGGAACAAAAGCAGTGAATGCGCTTTCAACTTATTTCAAGGTAGCATCGGTGCGTGATGGCGAAATTAAAGTAGCTGAATTTGATAAAGGTGTTTTGATTAACGACCATAAAATTGCCA
>JAGQYE010000040.1 GCA_020436225.1 Bacteroidota bacterium
GATGAAAGTGTTTGGCGATGTGTGAATGCAAATTGTCCGGCACAATTAGAAGAACATCTTATCCATTTTGTTTCTAAATCAGCAATGGATATTGTCGGTTTCGGAGAAGAAAATGTGCGCACGTTTTTACGCGAAGGTATTATCACCAACATCACTTCCATTTATGAAATGGATTTTGATAAAGTTCGAAGTTTAGAAGGTTGGAAAGAAAAATCTATCGAGAATTTAAAGAAAGGCATTGAAGCATCGAAAAACAATGAGTTATTTCGATTGTTAGTTGGCTTAGGTATCCGACATGTTGGCTCTACAACAGCAAAAATGTTGGCAACCAAAGTAAATCTTTTAACTGATTATAAAAATTGGAAAGAAGAACAATTTTCTGAATTGGAAGATGTCGGACCCAAAGTAGCGCAAGCCTTATTTCAATTTTTTAACGATGAAACAAACATTCAAATCATTGAAAAATTAGCGGGTTTAGGCGTGAATATTGCTAAAACGGAAATCAACTTAGCCTCGAATATATTGGAAGGAAAAACTTTTTTATGTACCGGAACTTTTCCAAAAAACTCTCGAGAAGCCATTAAAGAAATGGTAGAAAAAAACGGCGGCAAAAATTTGAGTGCAGTAAGTGCCAATTTAGACTATCTGATTGCAGGCGAAAAAGCCGGTGGAAAACTCGCCAAAGCTCAAAAAATTCCAAGCATAAAAATTATAGACGAAGATACTTTTTTGAAAATGATTGAAGAATAATTATGTTACCTCAAACTTGAGTTTTACTTTTGAGCTATGAAAAATATTGCTTATTTATGTTTATTGATATTGACTGCACAAGCGTGTACTTCCTCGCATTTTTATAACGAATATAAATCGGTAGATACTAAAAATTGGAAATCAACTGACACACTTACTTTTGATGTAGAGATAGAAGATATACAAGCGAATTATAATATTTTAGTAAGCGTTCGTCATCAAAAAACGTATGAGTTTAGCAATTTATGGCTGACCTATTTTTTAGAAAATCAACCGGCAAAAATTGAAGTTCCATTGTTTAAGTTAGATGGAAAACCTTATGGTGAAAGTTCAGGCAGTTTATGTACACAAACCATCCCTCTAAAATCTAACTTTCATTTTCCTAAGAAAGGAAAGAATATAATTAAAGTAGTACACTTAATGCGCAAAGATCCATTAGATGGAGTTTCGGATATTGGCATTATCATCGACAAGAAATAAAACCAAATTTTCATACTTCTTTGTTGGTTAATCAATTTTCTTTTTTGTATATTTATACAAACCTAACCACATGAAACAAAGATTTTTACTATTATTATTTTTTCTTGGAGTTTTTAATGCATTTTCACAAACACTTGAGCGTGGTCCGTATCTGCAAAGTATGACCAACAAAAGTGTAAAGATAATGTGGCGTACCAGCGATTCAACTGTTGGAATTGTAAAATATGGAAACTCGCCTACAGCATTAGATAATACGATAGTGGATACCATTTCTACTAAAAATCATATCGTACAAATTAACGGATTAAATGCACACACAAAATATTATTACAGTGTAGGTTTTGGAACTACTGTGTTGGCAGGAAATGACGAACAACATCATTTCTTGACTGCCTTAACGCCGGGCGATACAACACCATTCCGTTTTTGGGTTACCGGCGATTTTGGTGCCGGAAACAATAATCAAATAAGAGTTCGTAAATGGTTCGAAAATTATTTGCAAACACATGAAGTAAACGGCTGGCTTTGGTTGGGCGATAATGCTTATCATGATGGGACAGATGCCAACTATCAAGAAAAGGTATTTAATAAAGTTTACGGCTACGATTCCATTTTTACCTTCTTGCCGTTTTATCCAATTCCGGGCAATCACGATTTTAATAGTGTGAATAGCACAGATGAGCCACAAAATTTTAGAGGACCTTATTTTGATATGGTGGAAGTGTTTAAACATGCAGAAATGGGTGGTGTTCCGTCAAATATGGAAGCCTATTATTCGTATGATTTTGGCAATACGCACTTTTTAGCACTTAATTCCGAAATGTATCGCGTTTTTGTATTTTGGGATTTATTTAGCAAACCTTTTACCGATTGGTTAAAGGCAGATTTAGCAGCGTCCACCAAGAAATTTAAAGTAGCCTATTGGCATTCAGCGCCATATTCTAAAGGCTCTCACGACTCTGATGATTTTTGGGAAGTATTTATGGCAAGTATGCGCGAAAGAGTATTGCCCATCTTAGAACAATATGGTGTTGATTTGGTGCTTTGTGGCCATAGTCATGTGTATGAGCGTTCTTATTTAATCAACAAGCATTACGGACCATCTTATAGTTTTAAACGCAATACGATGTTGATAGATAGTACTTCCGGAAATCCTGATAGCAATAGAACATATATCAAATATACTTACGGACCAAATAAAGATAAAGGTACAGTTTATGGAGTGATTGGAAATAGCGGAAAATCAGAAGATGAAAACGGGAAAATGCATGTTGCAATGTATAAAAAATATGCCGGATCAGATGCTGTAGGCAGTATGATTTTAGATGTGGCAGGCAATGAATTAACAGGAACCTATTATACCGCAAATGGCGATGTGTTTGATAAATTTAGAATTCAAAAAATAGATTCTGCCGTAGTTTTAGGTATAAAACACAATAGCAATATCCAAGCATTAAAAGTGTATCCAAATCCGTTTTCGAATAGTATAATGGTAGAATTTGACGCCAAACAATCGCAACCTACAACAATAAATATTCAAAATATTATAGGTCAATTAATGGTAGAAACAGTTTGGAAAGGCAAGAGTTCTATTGGAAATAACAAGATTGAGTTGAAAGATTTACATGCCTTACCAAAAGGCGAATACATTATTTCTATTCAACAAAATAACGATATAGTAAGTCAAAAATTATTGAAAATAGATTAACATTTTATTCGAGATAAAATTTCATCTACACGTTTTTCTACGTCAGGATTTTTTTCTAATACAGGCGCATGATGTGGCTTAATGCGTGCATCAATTATCAAAGTATCGCAGCACCAATGCTTGTTTTCAAAACGCTCGTTGATGCCATAAATATCGTGAGAAGGATTACTTCGTGTAAAGGTAACCCAAAGAAAATTATTGAAATCTTTTGCTACAAAATCGGCATCATCGCAAATAACAATTAAAGGTAGATTTGAGATTTGAGATTTGAGATTTGAGATTTCTTTTATTTCATTATCAAATTTACTCATCATCAAATTATCAAATTCAATTGCTAATATTCCTTTGGTTACTAATCTCGGATTTTTGAAAGCATTTGGTAAAGTAAAATCAATTGGCAATTCGTTTATTAATTCTCTTTTCTTTTCTCCGCAAGCAGCAATAATAACTTTACTTCCTGAGTTCAAACCTTCGCCGGAATAATCAAGTGTATCAATTGTTGTTTTGGTTTGGAAGTGTATATCTCTTGATAAATCGATGCGCTCTAAAAAATGATGAAAGAATTTTTCTTCTTCGTGCGTTGATAGTTGCGCATCATCGCTTTTATCTGTAATAAATAAAAATTTTGCCAAACTTAATTGGCCGGTTCCCAAAATATGGTTGGCAATCGTTAGTAATTCTTGTGGTCTTTTTTCTTTGTAATAAGGTGTGTAACGCTCACTGCCGATTGCCAACAACAACGGATGTACGCCCGCAGCATCAACGGCATGTACTTCATGTAATCCCGGAATTTCTTTGCTTATGGCTGTTCCTGTCATCTCGTGAATCATGTTGCCGAATGCAGTATCTTCTTGTGGAGGACGACCGACTACCGTAAAACTCCAAATTGCATTTTTTTTGGCGTACACATTTTTTATGCGCATTACCGGAAAATCGTGTTTTAGTGAATAATAACCTAAATGATCGCCAAACGGACCTTCGGGTTTATTTTCATTTGGATATACTTCGCCGGTAATGACAAAATCGGCATCTGTGCTTAAACAAAAACCATCTTCATCATATAGATAGCGAAAACGTCTTCCACCAAGTGCGCCGGCAAACGTCAATTCGGATAATCCTTCCGGCAATGGCATTACAGCAGCAAAACTATGAGCAGGCGGACCGCCAATAAACACGGACACTTTCATCGGCTTGCCTAATTTATTCCATTTGGTTTGATGCACACCAATGCCACGATGTATTTGATAATGTAAACCAACTTCTTTATTTTGTACATAATCATTGCCGCTTAATTGTATGCGATACATACCTAAATTAGATTGCATTACGCCGGGAAAATCGGCATCTTCGGTATAGACAATTGGCAAGGTAACAAATGCACCGCCGTCTTTTTCCCAACATTGAATTTGTGGTAAATCGGAAATATTTATTTTTTCAAAATTATGGGAGGAAACTTTCTTTGGTAAGGATTTAAATGCCGAAAATAATACACCTAAATATTTAAGCGGATTTTTTAATGCTTGCAATGGATTGCTTTTTAAGGCAATCATTTTTTTTACATCTTCTAACGTATCTCTAAATAAAAATTGACTTCTTTCTGTTGTTCCAAAAAGATTAGATACAGCTTGATACTTTGAACCTTTAACTTTTTCAAATAATAGGGCTTTTCCTTTTGCTTCATGTATGCGAAGATGAATGGCAGCCATCACTAAATATGGATCTACTTCTTCTTTGATACGAATAAGTTGTCCGCTTTTTTCTAAATCTTCAATGCACTCTTGTAAAGATGAATATACCATGATTAATCTCAAATATAGAGATTTATTTTGTTTTGTATTTTGATAAATCTTTAATTGAAAGTTGAGTGATTATTGACACATCAATTAATTGTATTAATAAAAGTAAAGGCGTTTCAATATGAAACGCCTTTACTTTTTTCTCACTTTGAATTACAATTTTTTCTCTATCATTTTTACTAAAGTTCCTTTTTTTACTACGGTTGTTTGTTGCATATCATTTAAAATAGCAACTTCTTCATAGCGGTTAGATGGAATATTATTTGCAATCATAATATTTTTTAAAGTTGCATCGTTATTTACAGTAACAACTTTTATCCTTTCAGGAATAACATTAATACGTTTTGGATCATTAAGTGCTTTAAATCCTTTCATTGAATAGGCAAAATTTGTTTTTTGATTATCATAATCTTTTTTAGCACACATGCCTTGCATTACATAGATAGCTCCATTATAGTTGTAAAGTGTAAATAAAACGGTTAACTTTTCTGCATCACTTTGAGTGGATGAAGATTGTTGTGTCGTATTATTTTCGTCTATTTGTTCAGCAAGAAAACTATAAGAATCGATTCCGTTAAATTTATTTTGAACAGGAGAGGAGACACTTTTTAATTGATACGCTTCCAATAATTCTTGCGCAGCTTCTTGGAAATTTTTCTTGGAAGATAAAGTCAAGATAATGGCAGCTGTGCCATCTTCATTGGCTGCTTGAACTGCTTGCGGTGAATTTTGAAATTGCCAATTTTTTGGAATTGGATATTCAAATTTCATTTGCGGATGATAGAAAACATAATTGCTTTTATCTAAATAGCCTTGTCGAGGATCCGGACCATAAACAATGCCATCAATTAAGCGTAAAAAACTATCTCTATTAATTTTTAAGTTGGTTAAATTATTAGTTGTCTGATAATCTGTTGCTAATTTTTTAACTGTATTATATCGATTTCCTGGGTCAGGATGCGTGGACATAAACTCCGGCAAACGAGCACCTTCTTTTTCTGTAACTCGTTTTAGAGTTTGAAAAAATTCTGCCATTTCTTTTGCATCATAGCCAACTGCGGACGAATATTTTACGCCTAAGACATCTGCTTCCGTTTCGTCATCACGCGAAAATTTCAAGAATAATAATTGCATGCCTTGCATCACTTGTTCTGACATATTTCTGAATTTCTCAGAGAAAATCATGCCGCCCATTACTGCAATTTGAGTCAACATTTGTTTGGTATATTGTTGGGAAGAATGTCTTGCAGTAATATGTCCGATTTCGTGCCCTAAAACGCCGGCAAATTGAGCTTCATTGTTGAAGTGTGCCATTATACCTCGAGTGAAATAAACATAACCTCCGGGAATGGCAAATGCATTTATAATATCAGAATCTAATATTCTAAATTTAAAATCTAAATCCGGGCGGTGCGACTTTGCCACCATTAATTTCCCTTTTTCATTGATGAACTTCTGAAGCGTATCATTTGGATATAATCCAAATTGTGCAATCACAATTGGATCGTTTTCTGCGCCCATTGCAATTTCTTGAGTTTCGGACATAAAGCTAAGTTGCTTTTTGCCTGTTACAGGATTTACAGAACACGACGTTATCAAAAATGAACAAAAAAGAAATAGGAGAATTGTAGGAAAATACTTTTTCATGTAAGCTTTTTTAGATGATAAAGTTTAGCAAAGTAGATATCAGTTTTATAGGTAAATATACAACAACTGTACCATTCTATTTATGTGCTTCAATAAATGCTTTTGCATCTGTATTAAATTGTTGCCATTCTTCTGCATGCGGAATATGAGCAGAAAGTAAGTATTTATTAGCATTGTAAGTCAAATCGGAAGAGCCTACATTGGAAACAAATTGTTGAGCTAAATTAATTTTTGGCAATAAACCATCTTTCGCTCCCCAAACTAAAAGAATAGGCAATTTTATTTGATGTAGTTGAGCTGTTAAATCTAAATGAGTAAAAATTGATTGCCCTTGATAAGTCAAGGATTTCGGAGCAAATTCAGCATTGTTATACAAAACGGAAATCTCATATTTTGGAATACTCGTTTCTTGAGATTGCACGTTTGTCGTATTATAAAGTATTCCCTTTTCTTGATTTAAATACAATTGATGTTGCTTGAATTCATTAGCAGTTAAAGTTGGATGCAGAGCATAAAAGTTTTTACAATTATTCCAATACGCCACATTTTTCCCGATGGCAATATTTGAATCTGCTTTTTGCAATATCCATTGAATAGATAATTGAGTGCCATCTACAATATCATAAGCAGGACATTCTATTATAGCACCTTGCAATTTATTTTGATGTGCTGTATCTAACAAATAATAAGTTGTCAGTCCGCCACCCCAACTTGTTCCATGGATAAATACTTTATTGGTTTTAGCAACTTCTTTTGCGAAATTAACTATTACATCTAAGTCTTTACTAAATTGCTCGATGCTCATATCTTCCGGTTGGGCATTGCCTTGTGTTATGCCTGAACCACGTTGGTCGTAGTATATTACTTTGTAATATTTTTCTATTTCTTTCCAATAAATATTTTGTCTTTCAGCTTGAGCAGAACCGCCCGGGCCGCCGTGCACAAAAACAATGGCAATATCTGAATTGATGTTTCCGCAAACCCGAACCGGCAAAGCAACATCACCAACTTTTACAAAATAATAATTATCTAATTGGTCTGCAGCAGGCTTAGGGTCGCAAGAAGTCAGCGTTGCAAGTATAGTGGCAAACAGGCCAATGAAAAGTATATTTATTTTTTTTATTCGCATTTTTTATTCTACTATTTTTCTAAAAACATACGATATTCCAAGCTCAAAATAAATATGACGAACCCATTTGTCGTTGTTTGGATATCGATAAAAAACACCTGCACCCGCTTGGATAGATAAAGGTGTTTTTAGTGTTTTAGAAAAATCATAACCGGCTAAAAATTTCCCACCAACTAATACATTATGGTAGCCGAAGTTTACTTTCTTAAAAGAGCCATCATCTTGTTGTTCATAAACAGGCGCATTCATTTTGGTGTATAAATAGCCGGCATCTAAATTGATTTCTAAAAAGATGCCTTTATAGAATGTATGTCTGTAAGCTAATTCAGGAATAAAAAATAGAGAAGTATTATAGCGTTTTCTATAAATAAATCCAAAAGTAGGTTTGAAAAATATTTCTCTTTCTATGATTCGTGGGCTGTAAACACTTTTACTTTTGTTGAATTTTGGTTTATATAAAATTCGTATTCCACCATTAAACGACATACCTAAATTAAGATTAATAGGCTTAATGAGTTCCACGTCAGAAATTCCTGATACTGTAAAAAAATATTTTTTGTTTTTTAGTCCGTCAGGTTGTATAATATCTTTGTATTTATCAACTTGCGCAACAACATAGAAATGCGATACAGCAACAAAAAGAATAAATAGGAATGTTTGTTTTTTCATCCACGCAAAAATCTGATTGCAAAATAAAGAAAAATTAGCAGGAAATATTAATTTATCTAAATATCATTATAAATAATTAGGCTTATATGAATGATTTTTTACTTGTGAAAGCACTTTAGAATATAGTTTAATGAATTAACGGAACGTATCGTTCTTGGATAACTTGTAGATGATGAATTTGATGACCGATGATATTAAAACCCAATGCTAAAACAGACATTTCGTAATTTAAAAATTTGCACGATAACATGAATTGTTCGTCATTAAATGATTGGAACAAAGCTCTTGAAGCTATGCGAACAGAGCGAAGTTCGTTTATAAGTTGTGTAATTGGAATGGCATCAGCATTAGAAGCATCAGCCATTTTTTGTTCATCGTGACCGGGAGGAATAGTACCTTCATGACGAACATACAACAAAATACGATAGCAATAAATCCGCTCCCAATCAGTTATATGTTGTATGATTTTATTGACTGTCCATTTTCCTTCAGCATAAGTTTGAAGTCCAATTTTTTCGAATAGTGAAATGTCTATGGAATCAATTTGTTGGATGCTTTTCTCAAATGCATCATCTAACTCGATATCATCAATAAGGTTTATAAAATGCTCAAAATATTCAGGAATGGTAAGTATTGCAGACTTTTTCATAGGTTTTATTTTTGTATTGAAATATGTGAAAGGAATCTATTTAGAAAGCTATTCTTCTTTTTATTCCATTCCTTTTTTTAAGATATCTATAGCAGATTTTGCAATAACTGTTCCCGGTCCGAAAATGCCAACGACTCCAGCATTATAAAGAAAATCATAATCTTGTTTAGGTATAACACCACCACAAACCACCAAAATATCCGCTCGATTAATTTCTTTTAATTCGTGGATGAGTTGAGGAATAAGTGTTTTGTGTCCGGCAGCTAAAGAAGAAACGCCAATAAAATGTACATCATTTTCTGCGGCTTGCATTGCTGCTTCTTTCGGTGTTTGAAATAATGGTCCGATGTCCACATCAAAGCCGATATCGGCGAAAGCAGTGGCCACAACTTTTGCACCACGGTCGTGTCCGTCTTGTCCAATTTTTGCAATTAATATTCTCGGTCTTCTGCCTTCTTTTTCTGCAAATAAATCAGATAATTCTCGTGCTGTTTTAAAATCTTCGTTCATTTTTATTTCAGCTGAATAAACTCCTGCAATACTTCGTATGGTAGCTTTATATCTTCCGTAAATATTTTCTAAAGCTAAAGAAATTTCTCCTAATGTTGCTCTCTGACGTGCAGCTTCAACAGTTAATGCTAATAAATTTCCATTTCCATTTTTGGCTGCTGCTATTAGTTTTTTTAAGCAATTTTCTACCGCTATATTATCTCTTTTTTGTTTGATATCCTTAAGCCGTTCAATTTGTTTTTCTCGTACTTCTGCATTGTCAATATCCAAGATTTCAATATTACTTTCTTCATCTGTTTGGAAAATATTTACGCCAACGATGGCATCATTACCATTGTCGATGCGTGCTTGCTTTTGGGCAGCAGCTTCTTCAATTCTCATTTTAGGAATACCAGCCTCGATAGCTTTAGTCATGCCACCATAGCTTTCCACTTCTTCAATTAATTTCCACGCATTCTCAGCTATTTCAATTGTAAGTTTTTCTACATATTCTGAACCAGCCCAAGGGTCAACCGTCCTACAAATTTCAGTTTCTTTTTGAAGATAGATTTGAGTATCGCGTGCAATTTTTGCAGAGAAATCGGTCGGCAATGCAATTGCTTCATCTAATGCATTGGTATGTAAAGATTGTGTACCGCCTAAAGCTGCTGCTAACGCTTCAATGCAGGTTCTTGTTACATTATTGAATGGATCTTGCTCCGTTAAACTCCAGCCGGATGTTTGGCAATGTGTACGTAAGGCTAAACTTTTTTCTGAAGTTGGATTAAACTGAGCAACTATTTTCGACCAGAGCAAACGAGCAGCTCGCATCTTGGCAATTTCCTGAAAATAATGCATGCCAATTGCCCAAAAAAATGAAAGTCGAGGAGCGAAATCATCGATTTTTAATCCGGCATTAATTCCTGTTCTGATGTATTCTAAACCATCTGCTAATGTATAAGCTAATTCTATTTCTGGTGTTGCGCCGGCTTCTTGCATGTGGTAGCCACTTATTGAAATAGAATTAAACTTGGGCATATTTTGGCTGGTATATTCAAAAATATCCGAAATAATTTTCATGGAAGCTTGTGGCGGATAGATGTAGGTATTGCGCACCATAAACTCTTTAAGTATATCGTTTTGTATGGTTCCGCTTAAAAGTTTTTGTTCTACACCTTGTTCCTCAGCAGCCACAATATAAAAAGCTAAAATAGGCAACACTGCACCATTCATCGTCATCGAAACGGAAATTTTATCTAATGGAATTTCATCAAATAATATTTTCATATCTTCAACAGAATCGATGGCAACACCGGCTTTTCCTACATCGCCCAATACGCGTTCGTGGTCGGAGTCGTAGCCACGATGTGTAGCCAAATCAAAAGCAACGGAAAGTCCTTTTTGACCTTGAGCTAAATTTCTTTTATAAAATGCATTGGATGCTTCAGCTGTTGAAAATCCGGCATATTGGCGAATTGTCCAAGGTCGTTTTACATACATAGATGCATAAGGACCGCGTAAAAACGGAGCAATACCTGCAACATATTTTTGATGTGGATACGTAGTTTCTGTAGATGTAGTATTTAATTTTTCTTCTTTCTCCAGTAGCTCTTCAAATGATGTTATTTCTCTATTTGCTGACATAGAGTAAAGATAATTTTTGTTGTGGAAATTTAAAAATCAGAAAAAATTACTTACTGATTATTGTTATAGTATTTTTTTGATAGTGCAGGTGTATGTCCCCCATTATTTCAACAGGTCTAAATTAGAGTTTTTTTTTGTTTTTAGTTCATACGGTGTATAATTTCCAATTCCTGCATGGGGATGACTGCTGTTGTAGTCTTCTCTCCATAACTCTGCCTGATCACTTAATTGCGATAAGTTCTCAAAAATATACGCATCCAACACGTCTTCTCTAAAGCTTCGATTAAATCGCTCGCAATAACCATTTTGCATTGGCTTGCCTTTTTGAATACGGATGTGATTGATGGAGGAAGTCAAGCAAAAGCCCTCAAAAGCTTTTGCGATGAATTCCGTTCCGTTGTCTGTGCGGATATTCATTGGTTTGCCATGTTTTTCTATTAAGCGTTCTACCAGCTGCACTACTTTCTCAGAAGGAAAACTGTATGCCGGACAGCACATAAGTGCCTCTCTATTAAAATCATCAACGACATTAAGAACCCGAACCTTTCTTCCGCTCTCTAGTACATCGTGCATAAAATCCATACTCCACGTTATGTTGGGTAATATAGGCTGCAACAATGCTTGCTTGTCGGGATTTGCAATGCGACGTTTCATTTTTCTTTTTCGCTTGTTTAAATTCAACTTGTTATACACCCTTTCAATGCGCTTATGATTCCATGCTATGCCCTCCTTGCGTATGCGTTTAACATACTCAGGGCAGCCTCTAGTGGGTAACTTAGCGGCATAAAAGCGCAACTTGTCTTCTACCAAACTGTCGTCTTTTATAGATTGGTAATAAAAACTACTCCGCTCGATATTGATTAGTTTACAGGCTCTGGCAGTGCTGATATACGACTCTTGTTGTATTTCTATTACCAGCTCACGCTTCTGACAGAGCCCTAAAGCTTTTTTTCGATTACATCCTTTAAAATACGGTGATCCAAGCTTAAATCGGCATACATCTGCTTTAGCTTGGAGTTCTCTCGCTCTAGCTCCTTATACCGACGAAGCATCTCTGCATCCATCCCACCATACTTACGCTTCCAAATGTAAAACGTGTTCTCACTGATACGCAACTCCCTGCATATATCAGCTACTTTTTTACCCATCTCATGCGACTTCAACGCTTGGGTAATTTGACTCTCACTAAATTTTGACTTTTTCATTTTTCCAGTTTAAAGTTATAACTTTTTAAACTGTTGAGTTTTTGGGGGGACTTACAC
>JAGQYE010000041.1 GCA_020436225.1 Bacteroidota bacterium
CCATCAGAAGAACACTAAAAGAAATTTTAGAATACGAAAAATATACGATTGATGAAGCAGAAGATGGCGAAGCTGGTTTGCAAAAAATAGAAAAAAATGAATACGATGTCGTTATTCTCGATGTGAAAATGCCGAAAAAAGATGGCATTGAAGTACTGAATGAAATGCAACAAAAAGGCATCGACACGCCTGTAATTGTGCTTTCCGGACATGGTAATATTGAAACAGCAGTTGAAGCCGTAAAAAAAGGTGCATTCGATTTTATCCCAAAACCACCGGATTTAAATCGCTTGTTGATTACGGTTCGCAATGCGATGGACAAAGTTACGTTGGTAACAGAAACTAAAATCTTAAAAAAGAAAATTGCAAAATCGAAAGATATAGTTGGCGAATCCAATCCGATTTTAAAAATAAAAGAAACCATTGCCAAAGTAGCGCCAACAGAAGCACGCGTGTTGATTACAGGCGACAATGGCTCAGGAAAAGAATTGGTAGCGCGTTGGATTCACGAACAAAGCAACAGAGCGAACGGACCATTAGTAGAAGTGAACTGCGCCGCTATTCCATCAGAATTAATAGAAAGCGAATTATTCGGACACGAAAAAGGTGCATTCACATCAGCCATAAAACAACGCATCGGAAAATTTGAACAAGCCAACGGTGGCACCTTGTTCTTAGATGAAATCGGCGATATGAGTTTGTCGGCGCAAGCAAAAGTGTTGCGTGCTTTGCAAGAAAATAAAATTACCAAAGTAGGCGGCGACAAAGAAGAAAAAGTAGATGTGCGCGTGGTGGCTGCAACCAACAAAGATTTGCTAAAAGAAGTAGAAGAAAATCGCTTTCGCTTAGATTTGTATCACCGCTTAAGTGTAATTTTAATTCATGTGCCTTCGCTCAATCAACGCAAAGATGATATTCCGGTTTTGACGGAACATTTCTTAAATGAAATTTGTGGCGACTATGGCATTCCGACAAAAAAAATTGAAAATGATGCGATAGAAACTTTGCAGGCAAGAAATTGGACAGGCAATATTCGTGAGCTGAGAAATGTAGTAGAACGCTTGGTTATTATGAGCGATAAAGCCATTACCAAACAAGATGTAATCGACTATTCGGGACCGAGTGGCAAAAATGAAAACAAAGGAATTGACTTTGACAAATTTGCGAGCTTGCAACAACTCAACGATTATGTAGAGCGCAGTTTTATCGAAAATAAATTAGATAAGAATGATTGGAATACATCTAAAACTGCCGAAAGTATTGGCATCAGCAAAAAAGCATTAGAAGAAAAATTGGAAAGTTTGGGTTTGAAGAAAAGGTAAAGAACTATTTTTAAATTTTTATTGTTTATATTTATTGTATGAAAGTTATTCAATTACATATAGCAGATGATTTAGCTCAAAAAGTATCAGAAATGTCTCAAGATACTGAATCATTTATTATTGAAACACTTCGTACAAAAGTAAATAAACTTAAAAAGTCTGCCGATTTAGAGAAAGAATACAAATTAGCTGCTGAAGAAAACAAGAAAATTCTACAAGATTTTGCTACGATAGATTTAGAGAATTGGAGCGATGAATATTAAAAGAGGAGAAATTTGGTTGGCAAATCTCGACCCAACTATCGGAAACGAAATTCAAAAAACAAGACCAGTTGCTGTTGTTTCAAATAACAAAAACAACACTTATAATAGTGTAGTTACAATCTTACCGATTACGTCTAACACAAAACATATTTTTTCATTTGAAGTTTTATTAAAAAAAGGTGTAGCTAATTTGCCTAAAGATTCAAAAATAAAAGCTGACCAAATTCGTACAATAGATAAAATCAGACTAATAAAAAAAATCGGAAAAGTTCCTACATCTTATCTATCCAAAATAAACGCAGCTATACAACTTCATTTAGATTTGATATAACACTACATTTTAAACTAACGCAATGGGTTGTGTCCTCATAAACCATCAAAAATCTATGTAAATATTGTTTCGTGAAGACACGAAACAAGGCAAAATGAAGAAACTACACAAAGCTACATTTCTACACCTTAAACGTTTTTCCTTCCAACGCTAATTCGGTTTCTTCAAATATCGTTTGGGCTTCTGTTTCTAATTCTTCTAATTGAATATATCGAGAAGAAAAATGCCCGATGATTAATTTTTTCACTTGCGCTTTCTTCGCTATTTGTGCCGCTTGTAATGTAGTAGAATGCATGGTTTCTTTAGCGCGATTTTTATCTCTATCCATGTAAGTTGCTTCGTGGTACAATAAACTCGCTCGTTTAATATATTTCACAATTGATGTATCATAAATTGTATCCGAACAAAAAGCATACGATTTTATAGTTTCTTGTTTTTTAGTTATTTCATTGTTTTTTATTTTCTTTCCGTTTTTATCCAAAATATCTTTGCCTTCAATCAAGCATTTATAGTTGGATTTGTCGATATCGTATTGTTGAATTTTTTCTAAATCTAACGCACGTGGAAATTGTTTTTCTTGAATTATAAATCCGGTTGTCGGAATTTTATGATTTAATGGAAATGAAAAAACAGTGCAGTTGGGCAAATCTAATAACAAGTTTTTTCCATCAGGATTCGTAGCAATAAATTTCAACTCAAAATTGAGTTTTGCATTCGATACTTTTAAATGCATTTGAATAATTTTCTTCAATTCTTTTGGTCCGAAAATAGTCAGCTTTTCCTTTCTTCGTAATAAATTAAAAGTCGTCAGCAAACCCATTAAACCAAAATAATGATCGCCATGTAAATGAGAAATTAAAATATAATTTATCTTAAACCATTTTACTTTGTGTTCAACCAAACGCTCTTGTGTGCCTTCGCCGCAATCTATTAAAAAATGTGTATTATTGACATGAACAAATTGTGCCGTTGGGTGTCGTCCATGATTAAAAATAGCAGAATTGCTGCCTAATATGGTAAGTTGAAAATCAGCCATTAGTTAATTATCAATGGTCGATAGAATTTTATGAGAAAGATTGACTATCGACTATGGACGAATCCATCTATTTATTTTTTCTTGTTGTCGAACGCTGTTCTTGCATCGTGTTGAGTAGAATACAAATGTAACACATCTTCCAATTGAGAAATTTTTATCAGATTTTTTACGGCATCATTCATTCCGCATAGTGCAAAAATTCCTTTTTCATCTTTACATAAACGATGCCCGATTAACAAAGCACTCAAACCGGAAGAATCTACGAATTTCACTTTATCTAAATCGACAATCATGTTCTTATAACCTTCAGCATTAGCTACCACCAATTCCGATTTTAAAACCGGCGCATTGATAGAAGTTAATTTCTCTTCCAACAATTCATATATAACGACATTTTCCTGTTTATCTACGCTGAACTTCATATCTCAATTTTATTAGGATTAAAAATTTTCACTAAAATAAAACTATTTACTCAAAAAATACCTTTAATAGAGAAACAAATCTTTTTTGTAGAATTTTTGTTAATATTAAACAGAAATTGACGATTTGTGCAAAAAAAAAAATAAAAAGTAAAAAAAGCATTTTATTTTTATTTACGTAACCTTGTCAGGTTTTATACTTTGGCAATTAATTTGAGAACTATACTATATGGAAGCAAAATTTTCACCTAAAGTTAAAGAAGTTATTTCGTTCAGCAGAGAAGAAGCACTTCGTTTAAAACACGACCAAATTGGCGTGGAGCATTTATTGCTTGGATTAATTCGCGAAGGAGACGGAATGGCTATTAAAGTATTGCGTTCTCTTGGCATCGACATTCCGCTTTTGCGCAAAAAAGTCGAAGAAGCCATCAAAGATAGAATTACTTCCATTTCAGGAAATGTAAACAGTTTGCCGTTAACCAAACAAGCAGAAAAAGTATTGAAAATTACGTTGTTGGAAGCAAAATCTATGCGCCAAGATACAGTTGGTACGGAACATCTTATTTTGTCTATTTTGAAAAACAAAGAAAACATAGTAACGCAATTGCTCAGCCGTTGGGATGTTACGTACGAAGTTTTTAAAACCGAATTAGATTATATCATCAACGACGAAAAAGACCTTTCTGATATTTCCGCAGAATTGCCTAACGAACCTTTCGACGATGGCGACGAAGAAGAGCGCAAATCTTATGGCGGACAAAGTAGTAGTCAATCAACTGCCAAAAAGTCGTCTTCAAAATCTACAACACCGGTTTTAGATAATTTTGGAAGAGATATTACCAAATTAGCAGAAGAAGGAAGATTAGATCCAATTGTTGGGCGCGAAGTAGAAATAGAACGCGTTTCGCAAATTTTATCGCGAAGAAAGAAAAATAATCCGATTTTAATTGGTGAACCCGGCGTAGGTAAAACAGCCATTGTAGAAGGTTTAGCTTTGCGTATCATTCAAAGAAAAGTATCGCGTGTTTTATTCGGCAAGCGCGTTGTCTCTTTAGATTTAGCAGCATTAGTTGCCGGCACAAAATATCGCGGGCAATTTGAAGAGCGTATGAAAGCCATCATGACGGAACTCGAAAAAAACAGAGAAGTCATTTTATTTATAGATGAAATTCATACGATAGTAGGTGCCGGTGGCGCAACCGGTTCATTGGATGCATCCAACATTTTCAAACCTGCATTGGCTCGAGGAGAATTGCAATGTATCGGCGCATCTACTTTGGATGAATATCGTCAATACATCGAAAAAGACGGCGCTTTAGATAGACGTTTCCAAAAAGTAATTGTCGATCCGCCAACGCCTGAAGAAACTTTAATCATCTTAAATAATTTAAAAAATAAGTACGAAGATTATCACAGCGTAACCTATAGCGACGAAGCTATTAAAGCTTGTGTTCAACTCAGTACGCGTTATATTACCGACCGTTTCTTGCCCGATAAAGCTATTGACGTAATGGATGAAGTTGGTGCACGTGTTCATTTAAAAAACATTCACGTTCCGGAAAATATCACGCAATTAGAAAAAGAAATTGATGCGGTTAAAGAAGAAAAAAATCAAGTCGTAAAAAATCAACGCTACGAAGAAGCGGCTCGTTTGCGCGATTCTGAAAAGAAATTGCAAGAACAATTAGAGCAAGCTAAACAGCAATGGGAAGAAGATGCCAAAATAAAACGCTTTCCGGTAAACGATGAAGATATAGCTGAAGTAGTAGCCATGATGACCGGCATTCCGGTAAAACGTGTGGCACAAAGTGAAAGCAAAAAATTGGTGCAAATGTCCGACGATTTGAAAAAACAAGTGATCGGACAAGACGAAGCTGTATCAAAAATTACAAAAGCCATTCAACGAAATCGTGTTGGATTAAAAGATCCTAAAAAACCGATTGGTACGTTTATCTTCTTAGGACCAACCGGCGTAGGGAAAACAGAATTAGCACGTGCCTTAGCAAGATATATGTTTGACACTGAAGATGCATTAATACGAATTGACATGAGCGAGTATATGGAAAAATTTTCTATCTCTCGTTTAATTGGTGCGCCTCCGGGATATGTAGGTTACGAAGAAGGCGGTCAGCTTACAGAAAAAGTACGTAGAAAACCATATTCTGTAATTTTGTTAGATGAAATTGAAAAAGCACATCCTGATGTATATAATGTGTTGTTGCAAGTATTAGATGATGGAATTTTGACCGATGGTTTAGGAAGAAAAGTCGATTTCAAAAATTCGATTATCATTATGACATCAAATATTGGTGTAAGACAATTGAAAGATTTTGGAACAGGTGTCGGCTTTGCAACAACTGCCATAAAAGAGAATGCTGATAATCTTACAAAAGGTGTTATTCAAAAAGCATTGCAAAAAACATTCTCGCCCGAATTTTTAAATAGAATTGATGACGTGATTGTGTTCAATAATTTAGGCAAAGAAGAAATTCACAAAATCATCGATATTGTTTTATCCGGTGTGTTTGACAGATTGGAAAAACTCGGTTATCAAATTGAGTTAACTTCAGCTGCAAAAGATTTCTTGGCAGAGAAAGGTTACGATCCGCAATTTGGTGCGCGCCCGTTACATCGTGCTATTCAAAAATATGTGGAAGATCCGTTAGCAGAAGAAATCTTAAACACTAACATCAATGAAGGCGATACAATTATTGCCGATATTGATGAAGAAGCAAAAGATAAATTGAAGTTTGAAGTTCGCAAAAGACCGAAATCAAAAAAAGCGAAAGAAGAACAGAATTAATATTCTTAATTTCAACAAAAAAAGTCGGTTTCATTTGAACCGACTTTTTTATTTATTAAACCACATAGATACTTAGAAAATACAGAAAAAGTTTGGTAATTGATGTGCGTGTTTTTCTAAAGTAACACAATATTATTCTTCAAAGATGAATTTCTATAAGTTATTAGACTAAAAAAATAATCAAAGATTTTTTTGAAGTGTTTTGGCGCGTTGGTCAATACCATTATGGCTCCAACCCGGCGATTTAAAAATGTAATTCCACTTTGCTTTTAGTGTTGGTGCTTTTTTCACATCGCTCCACATATTTTTCCATTCGTGAAAGGCAATATAAAAAAGGTTGTAGCTATCAATATTTTTAGTAATTCCGTAAATCGGTTTTTCCTCATCTTCTGCCTTAAATGTGCCAAATAATTTATCCCAAATAATAAAAACGCCGGCATAATTTTTATCTAAATATTTAATATTGCTGGCGTGATGCACGCGATGGTGCGATGGTGTATTAAAAATTGCCTCGAACCATTTTGGTAATTTTTTTACGGCTTCGGTATGGGTAGTGAATTGGAAAATTAAGTTGAGTTGATGTAAGGTTAAAATCATCAACGGATGAAAACCTAAAATAGCCATCGGAATATACCAAGCATCTTTGTATAACAACTCTAACCAACTTTGGCGCAAAGCAACTGCAAAATTTAAGTTGGTGGAAGAATGATGATTGATGTGTGCTGTCCACAAAATTCGCAATTCGTGGCTCAAACGATGATGCCAATAAAAAGCAAAATCTTGCAAAAATAAACCTAAAATCCAAACCCAAATATGTGCTTTGTGCCATTGCCAATAGGCAAATTCTTGAACACTGTTTACGCCTAAATTATCAAAAATTCGAAATTGATAAAACCACAACAAATAACCCAATGCTATTGCTTTCATGGCAATATCTATAAAAACAGAACCTAAGCCCATGCCAATGCTTGCAGCTGCGTCTTTGTAATAGTTCTTATCCGGATTAAATTTCTTCTTGATATAAAAAACAAATTCAACTACGATGAGTAAAACAAATCCCGGAATGGCATACGTAACCGGATCATTAAAGTCGAAAGGATTAAATAACTTCATACAATAAAATATCATTGAAGTTACGAATAAAACAAGAAAAAATGCTCTTGTCGATTAATTCTGTTGTTTATCTAAAGCGTCAGATGCTTTTTTGCCGACATTATTATAACCGCCTTTGTCGCTAATAGTTGGTTTTCCTGAAGTATTATTTGATTTTTTCCAACTCACAAAATTGTAATCGCCTGTAATGACAATTGCTTTTGCGGATTCAACATCTATTTCGTTATTCTCGCCTGAAATTGTCAGCGTTTTCACTTCTCCATTTATTTGGATTTTATTGTTATTGCCAGATACAACAACATTTTCTCCTGAAAGTTCTATCGTCTTCGATAAATCCGAAGAATCGATTGTATATGTTTTATTGTCGTTGCTTGTTGTTTTGTTATTTGTTCCGGTTTGAGCATATACTGTAGCTATAGCAAAGTATAAACTCATCAAGATTAATTTTATTTTCATCTTTATTCATTTTATTATTTAATGTATTCTATCAAAAATGCAACCAAAAAATTCTATATCAATTATTTTTCAAAAGTAAGCTATATTTTTTATGTTGTAAGACAGCTTCTCGCGTCCAACACATCGGATAACTTTTTCCGGTAATCCAACTTTCTAATTGGTTTTTATAAAACGGACTTGCCAAATTTGCTGAATTGCCCAATGGCATTATTATCGTGGATTTATCAAAGTTGGAGAAGTCGATAATTTGTCGATAAGATGGCGCCGACAATTCGCCACCAAATTGTTCGGTGGACATAATAAACGTTTGAAATGGTGTATCTGTATCGCCGCCAATTGGCAATGGACCAATATTAAAAATTTTATCTAATGGCGGTTGAATACTCAATGGATGAGAAAAAACAATAGCATGAATTTTTCCCCATTTCCAATCTTTAATATTATTTCCATAATTTAACTTGAGCCAATTCATCGCATCTTCAAATCCGCTTTTTAGCAAATTATTTTTGCCACCAGCATTTTTTAACCAAATAGAATTTTCATTTTCTAAAATACGAAGTAAGATTGGTGTGTTGTGTCCTAAATAAGCATTGACAGGACCAAAAATTGCATCAAAGCCTTTGCCTAATAATTCATCAACTAATTTTTTATCGTGGATAGTAGCTTCGAATAATTTGCGCACAACCATATACTTACTAACTTTGTACAAACTACCTTCTATGCCTTCTGCATCTAACACACCATTCCAAGCCAACAGTTGCTGTAAAAGTTGTTGATGTGTTGCATTATCTAACTGAATATTGTTATAATGTGCAGTAAACTGTTTCGCCGGTGTGCAATAAAAATCCATTTGCATTTCCACATAATCTTTGGGTTCCGATTTTTCTTTTCGGCTCAACATTTTTTCCAATCGATTGGCACGATAACCATTCATATAAATATCACCTAAGAAATACGGATAATCTTCCGGCTCTATTTTATGATTGGCTGTTATTACATAGCCTTTCTCCGGATTTAAAACGTAAGGCATCTCTTCAAAAGGAACAAAATTTTTCCAATCAAATTCGCCCGTCCAACCCGGTTGTGGAAACGAAGCTTCTTGTTTAGTTCGTATCGGCACTTTCCCTGAATTGTAATAGCCAATATTATTAGATGTATCGGCATACACAATATTTAATCCCGGAGCTGAAATATTTTTCACAGCTTCGGCAAAATCATTCCAATGCTTTGCTCTATTGAGCATAAACCAGCCACGTATTGCCATTCCCGGTTTGTATGCCATTGAACATAAAGTGAGTTTTGTGCTTGAATGCCCAACCACATCAGAAATCATAGTGCCATGTATTGTTTCGTAAACTTTCTCTATATGCGGCAGCTTCTCTCCTTTTATAAAAATTTTTTCATTGTAGATGATGGTATCTTTTATCTTGCCTTCGTGCATATACGTTGTACAAGTTTCATCGGTAAATTTTTCTACAAACAAATCTTCAATATCTGTAAAGCTTAATGTAATGCCCCAGCCGATGTTTTCATTATGACCGATTTGTACCATGGGTAAAGTTGGTGCGCTGACACCGCTAACATGCAACTCCGGACAATGCAAATGATTGAGATACCAAATATTCGGATTTTTTAAAGTGAGATGTGGATCATTACACAAAAAAGGTTGACCTGTTTTTGTTTTATTTCCGCTGATTGTCCAAGCATTACTACCTGAAATCTGTGGAATAAAAGGTCCTTTTAGTGCTTGGAATTTCTTATCAATATCTAATACATTAAACTCAATTCCTTTGGGTAAGGTAATCGGATTTTCTTTTGGATAAGTATTGTCTAATTCCATCGCAGCTTCTTCGCCAACTATTTCTGTAATTTTTGCTCGGATGATTTCATCATACCAACCCCAACTTAATAAAGCTGTAAGCAAACGACTAAAAGCAACTACGTCCATTGGTGTCCACAATTCCGGTTGATGTTTTAAGAGTTTAAATTCGATAGGTAATTTGAATTCAACACTGTTTATATATGCATTTATACCTTTGCAATAATTATGAATAATTTGTTGTTCGTCTTCATTAAACAATTCCCAATCTTGTTTGGCAATGCGTTCAAAACCTAAAGTTCTCGACACTCTATCGCTGTCTAATGCTTTAATGCCGATTATTTCACTTAGATTTCCGCGCGCTACTTTCCTATTTAATTCCATCTGGAAAAGTCGGTCTTGTGCGTGTACAAATCCTTGTGCAAAAATTAAATCTTGTAAATTTTGTGCATAAATATGAGCAACACCTAATTCATCTCTTATTATTTCAACATCCTCTTGTAATCCTTTTATGGATAATTTCCCATTTATTTTGGGCAAGAGTGCTCTACTCCATTCTTTGAATATAGGTTTCAATACTGCACCACCAATACTGTTTAATATCGACATGAATGTTTGTTTTTTGCTCATTAAATATAACAATAAATACAAGAATGAAAGATGAATTGAAATCGAATAATACTTCAATTGATTTTAACATTTGACTTCCGTATATTTGCAACCTATTTTTCCATTCTAAAAAGAAATTACTTTATGAAAACTGATGTAAAATTATTGGCACAAATTTGTGAAGTCGCCGGTGCACCCGGTTATGAACAAAGAGTTCGTGAGTTAGTGCTGAAAAATATTAAAGATGTTGCTGACGACATTGTACAAGATAATTTAGGAAGCGTTTATGCCATAAAAAAAGGAAAAGACAGTAGCAAACGCGTGATGATTGCTGCACACATGGATGAGATTGGATTTATGGTAAAACATATAGATGAAAACGGATTTTTGCGCTTTCATACTCTTGGTGGTTTCGACCCAAAAACGCTTACGGCACAACGTGTAATTGTTCATGGAAAGAAAGATTTAATTGGTGTTATGGGTTCTAAACCTATTCACATTATGACGCCGGAAGAACGCAATAAGCCGGTGCATATTCAAGATTTTTTTATCGATTTAGGGTTACCTTATAAAGAAGTAGTAAAATATATTTCTATTGGCGATGTGGTTACACGCGACAGACAATTAATAGAAATGGGTGATTGCGTTAACTGTAAATCAATAGACAACAGAGTTTCTGTATATATTTTAATCGAGACCTTAAAACAATTAAAAAATTGCCCGTATGATGTATATGGTGTTTTTTCTGTACAAGAAGAAGTTGGCATTCGTGGTGCAAACGTTGCTGCCCATAATATCAACCCAACATTTGGTTTTGGATTAGATACTACAATTGCTTATGATTTACCGGATTCAAAACCTGAAGAACAAATCACAAAATTAGGCGAAGGTGTTGCCATCAAATTTATGGATGCTTCTACAATTTGCGATTATAGAATGGTGAGATATCAAAAAGAAATAGCAGATAAATTTAAAATAAAATGGCAGCCGGAAGTGTTGCCTATGGGCGGAACAGACACTGCAGGTATTCAACGAATGGGCAAAACAGGTGCTATTGCCGGAGCAGTTTCAATTCCAACTCGTCATTTACATCAAGTGATTGAAATGGCGCATAAATCAGACATCGAAGCGAGTGTTATACTATTAAAACACTGCATAGAAAACTTAGATCAATACGATTGGAGTTTGAAATAATCAAAGAATTACCGTAACAAAAAATGGTGGACGAATTGTCCACCATTTTTTTTTGCTACGTAATATTTTTATTCTTCGCTGGAGATACTTGCTGTTGCAAATTCTCTATTTAAGCGAGCGATATTTTCTAATGAAATTTCTTTCGGACATTCAGCTTCGCAAGCACCGGTGTTAGTGCAACTTCCAAATCCTTCTTTATCCATCTGAGCAACCATATCTAACACACGCGATTCACGTTCTGCTTGTCCTTGTGGTAACAATGCAAATTGAGAAACTTTTGCAGAAACAAATAACATTGCCGATGAGTTTTTACAAGCTGCTACACAAGCACCGCAACCGATACATGCTGCTGCAGCAAACGATTTATCAGCATCTGCCTTTGAAATTGGAGTAGCATTGGCATCAACTGTTACACCTGTATTTACGGAAACATAACCACCTGCTTGGATAATTCTATCAAAAGCAGTTCTGTCCACTACTAAATCTTTGATAACCGGAAATGCTTTTGCACGCCAAGGTTCTACTACAATCGTGTCGCCATCTTTGAAAGCACGCATGTGTAATTGGCAAGTTGTTGTGCCATGCCATGGTCCGTGCGGACGACCGTTAATATACATCGAGCACATACCGCAAATGCCTTCACGACAATCGTGGTCGAATGCGATTGGTTCTTCGCCTTTTTCTATGAGTTCTTCATTCAACACATCAAACATTTCCAAGAACGACATCTCTGAAGAAATACCTTTTACTTGGTAAGTTACTAAACCACCTTTATCGTTGCTGTTTTTTTGTCGCCACACTTTCAGTGTGAGGTTCATATTGTAATGTTCCATAATCTTTTAATTTGATGATTTGATAGTTTGATAATTTGATGATTGTTTAGATGATGAAATTATTTTAGATAAAATTTTTTGAATAGATTCTATCTTAACTAACAAATCGGTTGTATTCGGGTAATCTTTAAGTTGATTGCATATTTGAAGCCAATATTCTGTTTCATCTGCTTCTTTTGCTGCTATTTTAAGTTTATGAATAAAATCAATTTTACTTTCTGTATTTTGTGCTTCTCTTACGTTTACTCCAATAGATGTTCCGCATCTGAATAACTGATTGCCAATATTATACTGCCTATTTTCTTCCAATTTTTTGCAATAATTAATTATATCAATTGAAAAATTGAAAGTAATGTCGATTATAATATTTTCTTTATTTGTTTGCATTAAGAATTTTCATCATCAAATTTTCAAATCAGCACATTATCAAATTATTTATAAGAGCGTGCTGCTATTTTGATATTTTCGTAAATCAATTCTTCTTTATTTAAAACCCATTCGCTCTCATTCTTATATTCCCAAGCAGAAACAAATTGGAAGTTTTCATCATCGCGTTTAGCTTCACCTTCTTCTGTTTGAGATTCTTCTCTAAAATGTCCACCACAACTTTCCGATCTATTTAAGGCATCAACACACAACAACTCGCCTAACTCTAAGAAATCGGCAACGCGTCCTGCTTTATCCAATTCTGGATTCAATTCATTTATTCCGCCCGGAATTCTTACATTTTCCCAAAATTCTTTTCGCAATGCTCTAATTTCGCTGATGGCTTCAGTAAGTCCTTTTTCATTTCTTGCCATTCCGCATTTTTCCCACATAATTTTGCCTAATTGCTTATGGAAACTTTCTACCGATTTCGTTCCTTTTACACTCATTAACGCATTAATCCTATCGGAAACTGCTTTTTCAGCATCAACAAATTCTTGACTATCTGTAGGAATTGGTTTTGTTGCAATTTCTCCGGCTAAATAATTTCCTATTGTATAAGGAATTACAAAATATCCATCAGCCAAGCCCTGCATCAAAGCAGATGCACCTAATCGGTTAGCTCCGTGGTCAGAGAAATTACACTCGCCTAAAGCATACAATCCTTGAACTGTAGTCATCAATTCATAATCTACCCAAAGTCCGCCCATAGTATAATGTACAGCAGGATAAATTCTCATTGGCACTTCGTATGGATTTTCAGCAGTAATTTTCTCATACATTTCAAACAAGTTGCCGTATTGTTCTTTTACCACTTCTTTTCCTAAGCGCACTAAAGTTGCTTCATCCGGATTTTCAATACCTTGTTTAGATGCTTCGGAGCGTCCGTATTTATTGATGAGATTATATCTAAAATCTAAATAAACTGCTTGCTTAGTAGTGCCTACACCATAGCCGGCATCACAACGCTCTTTTGCTGCACGAGAAGCAACATCACGCGGCACCAGGTTACCATAAGAAGGATATCTTCTTTCTAAATAATAATCGCGTTCATCTTCCGGAATATCATTTGGTTTACGCGTATCTCCTTTTTTCTTTGGCACCCAAATTCGTCCATCATTTCGCAATGATTCAGACATCAAGGTCAATTTAGATTGATGATCGCCGGAAACCGGAATACAAGTTGGGTGGATTTGTGTATAGCAAGGATTGGCAAAAAATGCACCTTTTTTATGTGCTTTCCAAGCCGCAGTAACATTAGAACCCATGGCGTTGGTTGACAAATAGAATACATTACCATATCCACCGCTGCATAAAACAACGGCGTGACCAAAATGACGTTCTAACTTTCCTGTAATTAAATCGCGGGCGATGATACCACGCGCTTTGCCATCTATCACAACAACATCCAACATTTCATGGCGTGTGTATTGTGTTACGCTTCCTAAGGCAACTTGTCTTTCCAAAGCAGAATAAGCTCCTAATAGTAATTGTTGTCCTGTTTGTCCGGCTGCATAAAATGTACGTTTTACTTGCACACCACCAAAAGAACGATTATCTAAAAAACCACCATATTCACGTGCAAAAGGAACACCTTGTGCAACGCATTGGTCTATAATATTAACAGATACTTCAGCCAAACGATGCACATTGGCTTCACGAGAACGGTAGTCGCCGCCTTTTACTGTATCATAAAAAAGTCGATAAACAGAGTCGCCATCATTTTGATAATTTTTTGCTGCATTGATGCCACCTTGTGCAGCAATAGAATGCGCACGACGAGGTGAATCTTGAAAACAAAAAACTTTTACACGATATCCTAATTCGCCTAAAGTAGCGGCGGCAGATGCTCCGGCTAAACCGGTACCAATTACGATAATTTCTAATTTACGTTTGTTTGCCGGATTGACTAATTTGACATGACCTTTATAATTAGACCATTTTTTTTCTATATCGCCTTCGGGAATTTTTGAATTAAGAGCCATCTTATATACTAATTTGAACTTATACTAATTTTTATTGAACCAAACCAAAAAACACGCACAACGCAATAATTGCGAATAAGCCTGGAACAACAATTGAAAATGCTGTTCCTAATGCTTTAATAATTGGCGTATATTTTTTGTGATTTAAACCTAATGATTGAAAAGCACTTGGGAAACCATGTAATAAATGGAAGCCGAGCGAAACAACACCAATTACATATATTACTAAAAATATTGGATTGGAAAGTGTTGCGATAATTTCTGTATATGGATTATCGACTTCTTTTGTAATATACAATGCTTTTTTAGTTGCCCACCAAAAATCAGACATGTGTACGACTAAAAATATTAATAACAATGAGCCCAAAACACCCATAGAACGCGAATACCATTTTGAATTTTGGTTGGCGGCACTAACAACATATTTAACCGGGCGATTTTGTCTGTTTGCAATTGTCAACCGTAAGGTTAAAACAATATGTAATAAAATGCCCAGTAATAATCCAATTTCCAACAATCGTATCAACCAAAAATGCGACATAAAATGTGCAGCCGCATTAAAAGTTTCTCCACCATCGTTTAATAGAATTAAGGAGTTGACACTAACGTGAATAACCAAGAAAGAAATAAGAAATAAACCGGTTAAACCAACAATAAGTTTTTTACCTATTGTAGAAGAGAAGAAATTTTCTTTTGCCATAATGTTAAGGATTTCAAAAAAATCGTTGCAAAATTAACGTTTTATACATGAAAAAAGTTTTCATTAAAGTTAAGTTTTGCACACTTAAATTGTTTGGAATAAATCTAAATAATTTTATTCTCTTTTTAAAATAGTGGACATATATTTTACGTGCTGTTGATGTTTGATAACATCACAATGCACGCGAATAGAATCTATTCTTACTTTGTCTAATGCTTCGATAAAACGCGCATTGTTCATTTCTTTGGTGCCACGAAAAGCTTTATCCGGAAAATTGCCGAAAAATTTAGCTTTGTTGATCGCTGTTTCTAAAAATTTTTCTTCGTCACAAATCTCATTCAACAATTTCCAATCCAAGCATTGCTGTACGCTGATTTTCTCACAAGCATAACAAATTTGTTGCATGATAAATCTTCCGAAAATATATTCAGTCATCAAACCACCTAAAGTACACGCAACTCCGTTTTTTAATTCCGGCATCAAAAATTTGGTGTTTTCTGTTCCAATTCTATAATCAGCACAAAGTGCAACCTGAAAGCCAATACCAATAGCATATTGATTCACTGCTGCCACAATTGGTTTATTGACTTTCAAAATCTCGATATAAAATGACACAATATGATCCAAATAATCAGCGACTATTTTTTCATCGTTTAGGGCAATAATCTCTGCAAAATCGCCACCGGCACTAAAGGAGCGACTATCGCCACCATACAAAACAATTGATTTTATTTTTTCATTTTCTTGTGCATCTTTCAAAAATTGCATCAAAGTTTTTTGCATCTCTTTATTAAAAGGATTTTGCGGCTTAGGATGATTAAACGTCAACACTAAAACATCATCGTGCAGTTCATTTTTTATCAACATAATTTCTCGTTTTTTGAATTAAATAAACAAGGTCAATATCGCTAATTTCTTTGTCTTTAATAAAAAATTCTTCCAATAAATAATATAAGAAAATCGACTTAAAACGATAACTATTCTCATTTGGAATATTCAACACTTTTGAAAACAATTTGTCCAAACTAACGCCGTGTGTTAAAGCAATCTTGGTATTCCAAGCAATTTGTGCTGGTGTAAGTTTATATTTTGCCGACATCGTTCGCAACAAAATTTTTGTTCTTTCTTCTTGTTGTATAAAAGAAAAAGGCAAGGACAAACCGTAGTTGAGCATTGCTTCATTCCAGAAAGGAAAATGCAATTGACTATTAAAAGAATTAGCGACGAATGGACTTAATTCGCCTGTCCAAGAAGTGCGTTTACACCAATTCGTATTGATAGTTTTGTAGTCTTGTTCATTCGTTAAATGTTGAATATTTCCCAACACTAAATCTGCGCCGTAGCCTGTGAAAAAAGTTGACGTATAAGTTGATGCTTGTTTGAAAAAATGAAAAAATGCAACATAACCTTCGGCATATAATGGATCGTAAAGTTCGTTATGAAAAACGGAGTGTAAAAAACCTTCCCAAAAATCGGCATCATCAATAAAAATTTCGTGATGTGTGGAGTTGGAAAAAACAGCAGAAATACGCGCACTTTCATATTCATTTCCGAAAGTTGTACCAATAGAAAATGAATGAACATTTTTATTGCATCGAGATAAAAATCCCAATACAGTTCCGGAATCAACACCGCCGGAAAGTGCAACAGCAACAGGCATTTCTGTGATAGCATTTTGTTTTATTTCATCTTCTAATAAATGAAAAAGTTGTGGAGAAGATTTTTCTATATCATGCATTGAAGTTGTTGCTGAAATGCTTTTAAACGTTGATGTTTTATAATGCATTGAATTTTCAGCTAAAGAAAATTCATATAAAATTCCGGGAATTATTTTTTCTGTATTTTGAAAAAGAGAAAATTTTTGTGTAACATTTTCTGTATATGTATATTGATAAGATTCTATCGGAACCATGGAGCGATTTATCAAATCAGTTTTTCTAAACGCAGCAAATTGTGAAGTGATAAAAATATGGTTATTTTCTCGAACTAAATATGCCGGAATTTTTCCATCTAAAGAAAGAAAAAAATAAAGTGTTTTTTCATTAAAAATAAAAAGTGCAAAAGTGCCTTTTAGTTCCTCAACTTTAGAAATTTCAAACGTATCGTTTAATAAATTTTGATTGAATATTTTTCCAACAAATGCAAACGTAAATTGTTTGGTTATTATTACTTGCGTTTGTTGTTCTAATAAAAGTTGAATAGAATTTTGTTTGATGACAAAACCATTTTCTAATCTCAAATTTTGCTTAATTTGTTGCTCATCAAAAGGAGAATTTCCAAGTTGCAAAAAAAACGTAGCATTGGTTTTCATTTTTCTAAAATACAATTTAATTGAGATTATACAACATTAAAAACAAGCATAAATTCTGCACTATTAGTATAATTTTTTTGTAGATTTAAACAAAATATTCTACTATGAAAATTCAATCACCACTTACAAAATCTGGAATTGGAATTGAAGTTGCCGATATAGATAATGCCGATTTTTTTTCAGTAAAAAACATAACCGAACTTTTAAATAAACATCATTTTATTGCATTCAAACAATTAGATTGGTCTATAGAAAATCTACATCAATTTTTATCGAAATTTGGTGATTTGGTGCGCAACGAAAAACGCAAAGACGATACTATGTTAACCTTAGACGGCAGTCAACATGCTAAAGAGGTTTTGCGTGGAAAAGGAAGAATGCCTTTGCATCGTGATGGTTTATTAATGGAAGACAACGTGCAATTTGTAGCTATTTTTTGCTTGGATTTACAAGACTTGGAAGGCGGCAGAACTTTCATCAGCGACAGTGCCAATGCTTTTGAAAATTATCCGAAAGAAATTAAAGAAGCACTTGCCAACAATGGCTTTGAGTTGACGCCATTAGACACCAATTATTATTTAAAAAACGAAGCCAAATGGTATCCGTTTAACGGACTCATTGAGCGCAACGGACAAACACTTCCAAACGGTGGTTTGCATTTTAAACGTGATGAAACTGCAAGTTACAATGTTCGTTTCTGCAATATTGACGAAGAAACTTCTTATCAATATTTTGAAACATTAGAAAAAATCCTGATGCATCCGGATTACACCTATTATCACACTTGGCAAAGAGGCGACATGTTATTGTTTGACAATTATTATGTCATGCACGGCAGAGAAGCCTATAGCGGCGAGCGCAGTTTAATCCAAATGCAAGTAAAAAATTAATGGCATCTTCAATAAAATACATCAAGCCGTTTGATGGCATGCGCGGCATCGGCGCATTGATGATTATCTTATATCATTTCCCGGGAAACTATTTTACGATTTCACACGGATGGGAATTTATGCAATTATTTTTCGTGATGTCGGGCTACTTAATTACATTGGTTCTGTTAGAAGATAAACAGCGTTTTGCATTTAAAAATTTCACTTTGTATTTTTATGTAAAGCGTGTTTTGCGCTTATTTCCGCTCTACTTCGCTTATTTGTTTTTTTGGTTAATCATTTATTGGATAAGCGACCCAAACTCATTATTGCATAAAGGCGTAAGTGAAGTACGTCAACATGCGCCGTATTTATTTACGTACACTTACAACTATATGACGTTCGTTAATTATTTCTTGGGTTGGGATTATCATTCAACATTATTGACCACACATTTATGGACACTTTCTGTTGAGGAACAATTTTATTTGGTATTTCCTTTTTTGGTTTACTTCTTAAATAAAATAACACTAAGAAAAGTAGTGTTGGCAGCTATTATTATTGCACCCATTTTCAGAATCGGATTTTATTTTTTTTTGAAATATGAAAATCCAAACGATATGGCTTGGGTAGCACAAAATTTAGTGCGCATTCCGTTTGCTCAAATGGATTCTATTGCCATGGGCGCAGCAATAGCCTTGTTTAATTTTGATAAGATAAAATTTCCGGTTAAACTATTTTGGCAATTGAGTTTGTTTATTGCTGTTTTGTATTTGTCTAATATGGCTTATGTTTATTTTGTGGAAGGCACCAATTACTATCAGATAACGTATGGGAAAAAATTAGCCGAAAATTGGATGGCACACAATTTCCTTTTTTCCTATATGATTACATTAGTTAATGCGTGGTGTATGCTTGCCATTTATTGTGTAGTTAAAGGACACAACATCAAATGGTTGTTAGAAAATAAATTATTGGTGTTTGTCGGGAAATTATCTTATGGCATTTATTTGATGCATTTACCTTTAATGTTTGTTTTTTATTTATTGGTTCAACAAATTCCATTTTTAAGAAATAGCTCTTCCAACATTTTAAAAGAAGGCTTTGTATTGGCTTTATTTTTGGCGTTCTTGTTAGGTGTATCTTATATTAGTTTTCATTTTTTCGAGAAAAGATTTATTCAACTTCGACATAAAATAAAATTTCAAACCAAAAATAAGAATGAATAATGTCGAAATTAGTTCAACATATTACTCAATATACAAATGATGCCATTGCACTTGTTGATGAACAAAATGCTATTACACATCATCAACTAAAAAACGATATTGATGAAATAGAGAAAAAATTGCATCAACATCTAACAGAAAATAAAAAACGCATTTTTCTAAGTGGAAATAATTGCTCGGAATTGCTTGAGTTTTTATTAGCATTATTAAATACAAAGCACGAAATTATCTTAATCGACCCAAGAAGTTCTGTTGAAGAAATTCAATCTATTTTAGAAGAAACACCTTGCCATTTTTTGATTTTGGAAGATGACCTTCTTTCTTCTAATTTCAATGCTATAGCTTCATTTTCTATTCGAGAAAAACAATATCATATTTGTGAATATTCAACAGAAGATTGTTGCGTAATCAATAGTGATTTAAAGCTATTTTTCTGCACTTCAGGCTCAACCGGAAAAGCAAAAATTTTTGGGTTTACAGACGAACAACTTTTATCACAGTTCAAAAATATCGCCGATTATTTAGGCTTTACAGAAAACGACAAATCATTATGTCAACTCACCATCACACATGGTCATGGTTTAATGATTAGCATACCAATTTTAGTAAATGGCGGTTGTGTACATTATTTAGCACCTCAACATTGCAAAGCCGACAATGTCTTGCAATATGTTTTTAAACATCGAATTTCTCTACTATCAGGCGTGCCCTATCAATATAATATGATGTTGCAAAGCAATTTGAAGGAAAAGAATTTATTAAAGAGTTTGCGTTTTTGTTTTTGTGGAAGTGCGCCGATGTCTGCACATTTAGCTACTGCTTTCCAAGAAAAATTTGGCATACATCTACATCAAGTTTATGGCATTTCAGAAATAGGACCAATTTGTTTCAACCTTCATCAGCAAGAAGAAAATAAGCTTTCTGTCGGCAAAGTTATTCCAAACATCGACTATAAAATTGTTGACGAAAATGGAAATGAAAATAACGAAGAAGGCGAACTTGTTGTGCGTGCCAATTTTATGACAAATGCTTATTTAAACAATGAAGAAGCAACAACTTTAACCTTTAAAAATGGTTGGATTTACACGCAAGATATGGTAAAAACAGACGAAGCTAAAAATATTTATATTGTTGGTCGGAAATCAAATTTCATCAATGTTGCCGGTTATAAAATTTATCCGATAGAAATAGAGAAAGCATTGTTGAGTATTGATGCGATTAAAGAAGCCGTAGTTTTTGGTGTCGAAGATGCGTTAAAAGGTCAACTGATAAAAGCTGTAGTAAGTACGTTTTATCCAATTACAGAAGACGAAATAAAACAAGCATGCAAACAGCATTTAGCCAATTATAAAATTCCGCACATCATCCAATTTGAAGACGCTTTACAACAAACTGCTATACATAAAGTAGAGTTAAGTGCTTATAAAAAATAAAGAAATGTCACTTTTAAATATAGCACAGAAAATAGAATTATTGACGGACAAAAATTCCTTTGTTGAACTTCGTTCGCATCAACAATCTAATTTTCAAAATAAGAAAAAAGACGGAGATGGTGTAGTTTGTGGCTTTGCAAAAATTGAACAACGTTCTGTTCTACTTATTCTTCAAGATGCCGAATATTTAATGGGTACAATGGGCGAAGCACACTGCAAAAAAATGACCTACTGCATTGAGCAAGCTATTCAAAACAAAGTGCCGTTTCTCATCGTTTTCGAATCTGCCGGCGTGCGCATACAAGAAGGCGTGCAAGCCATGAATGCTGCCGGCGCTTTATTTCATGTTTTATCAAAAGCTTCCGGAATTATACCAAGCATTTCAATTATTTTAGGTGTAAATTCGGGCGCAGCGCCTTATTCTGCAGCGTTGATGGATTTTATTATTTTGGAAGATAAGAAAGGCGCATTTTTCTTAACCGGTCCGAAAATCATAGAAAAAGTATTGAATGAAAAAACCGATGTTCAAACTTTAGGTGGCGCAACAGTGCAAGCATCTGTTACAGGTTTAGCATCTCTATTGGCAAAAAATGAAAATGATGCGTTTGTAAAAGCCAAGAAATTATTGCAATTTTTACCACAACATTGGCAAGAAAATCCAAGCATAAATTGGACAGAAAAAAGTATTACAACTTCAGATAATAGCTTAGAAAAATATCATTCATCACTTGATGATTTTGATATGTATGCGTTGATAGATGAGTTGACTGATGAAAAATCATTCTTAGAAATCAACAAATACTATGCAGCCAATGTAATTGTTGGATTTGGCAAAATAAATGGATGTAAAGTCAGCATCATCGCCAGCCAGCCCAATATTATGAGTGGCGCTATTGACAAAGCGGCGTCCAAAAAAATATTTCGGTTTGTACAAATTTGCGACAGCTATCATATTCCGCTTATTTTTTTAGAAGATACGCCCGGATTTATGCCGGGAAATGAAGAAGAACACAATGGCATTATCGGTTATGGTGCCAAAGTAATTCAGGCTATTTCCAACTCAAGCAATATCAAAATCACAATCATTGTTGGCAAAGCAATCGGCGGTGCTTATGGCGCTATGTGCCCGAAAACTATGGGCGCTGATTATGTGTTTGCTTGGCCAAATGCGCAAATTGGCGTTATTGGAACCGAAGCTGCAATGAGTTTAATTTATGCGAAAGAGTTAGAGGAGAACAAGCATGATGCATCGTATCTCGACAAGAAAAAATCAATGTACGAAGCAACCCATTTATCGCCTTATATTGCAGCAAAAGACGGACTTATTGATGGCATTATCGAGCCTAATCAAACAAAAAAAGTATTGATAAAATGCTTGATGAGTTTACAAAACAAAGCTGTCGTTAAACAACAACATTCACCTATCTTACCTATGTAATTTTATTTTAGCGTAGCTAAAAGTTCACTTACTAAGTCGATATATTTTTGTTGTGCGTCTGCTTTGCTCATTCCTGATTTCGATTTCCAAGCTTCCCACTTGAATTTGCCTTTAATATCAAACATGCCCGGTTTTGAGGTGTTATTGTCGCCTTCTGTTGCTTGTTTAAAGAATGCATATAAATCTAATAACTGCGTATCTGTCGGACGTTTGGTTAATGTTTTTACATCTACTTGTGCTTGTTCAAATTGTTTATCTAAGCTCATAATTTATTTTTTGCTAAATTTATAAAATGATTTCAATTAAAAGAAATCTATTTTAGTTTCGCACGTATGAAAAGATTGCAATTTGTGCTTATAATAGCCATTCCTTTATGCTGGTTTTTTTTCAAACTTTTGCCTGTTTATACGCATCCGGCAGCTTGCTCCACGGCTAATTTTATTTATGCAGAAAACTTTGAACAATTTAAAATCTGGTTTTTTCAATCGCATAATCAACTAATTAAAGCCTACGACGACAGCAACAATTTTTTGTATGTTTTTTCACTTTGGATATTTATTCATTTCTTAAAATACACAACCATACAAGCCGCTTTAGCCATTTCAGCCATAAGTATGTTTGTTTCGGTTTATTTGTTGCATCGAATTGTTGACACCAGATTTTGGAGTATTAATTTGTTGCTGGTTGGCTTATTGTTTATGAGCACACAAATTTGGGCAGGTGCTTTGGGCGATGAAATTTTATTTCAAGGTATGTTGTGGTTATTAGCAATTCGCTCGTTTTGGAAACATCGTTATATCTGGCTGATGATTTGGTGTACATTAAACATTGTTGCACGACCTGATAATATTTTTGTGATGTTGCCTTTAATTATTATTAGTTTCACTGACATACAAGAAATAAAAGAAAGAGACAGGCGCAAATTCATCAACAGAAGAATTAGAAGAACGATTACTTTTTTGTTGTTGCCTTTAGGTGTTTATTATTTCTATCGATTTTTATATTTCGGAAAAATATTACCGTACAACTGGTTACATCATCATCCGTTAATTGAAAGTCAACAAACATTATGGATTTTTAGTGTTGATGCGTTTAATTATTTAAAACATTACTTACGTTATTTTGTAGCGCCTTTGGCAATTGGCGTACTTTTTTATTTTCTGAAAGAAAGAATGAAAATGCATTTGCGTTATTATGCCATTGCCATCAGCATGCTTATTGTTCCGGCAATTTATATGTGTACATTTCCGCAAACAGAAAATATTGCGTTTAAAAACTATTACGCAATTTATTTAGGTTTGATTATTTTATCCTTGCTTTTTATCCGAGATTTCCGCTCGATTTCACAAAGTATTACCACCGCAATTTTTGTTTTCTTTTTTGGTTTTTCTAATGCGTTTGTGATGTTCGAAAAAACCTTGCAAAGCTATTACAACAATATGTATTATCTCTCAAATGATTTGGCATCTGTAAAACGAGCAACTATTGCTACAGCTGAAGATAATTTTCTAACTTGGATGGGCAATTGGCATACCATTTTTTACAATGGAAAGCACGAAAAAAATCCTAAACAATTAACTGCAAATGAAATCATAGATACCAATGCCGATCTTGTTATTCACGACAATAAAAATTTCTTAGGTAAAGAAGACGATAAATTCTTCGTGTATGGTTTACCAGCCAACACGCGTCAATTTGAAAAGCAACGCAAACCGGATAATTCTTTAGATCAATTTTTTTATAAATATGCTTTTGGTGTTCCAGTTGACAAGCAGAAAAAAGTGTATTTTTTTGTGCGCAAAAAAAGTCGGAATTCTAAAGAAATTATTGAAATTTTGAACAGTCACAGCGGACAAAAAGAAGAAAATTTGTAGCTCCTGCGAGAATCGAACTTGCATTAACAGTTTAGGAAACTGCTGTTCTATCCATTGAACTAAGGAGCCGATTTTAATTTGGTAATTTGATGATGTGCTAATTTGATAATTAAATAAAAACTATTTTTCAAAGAACTACTACAAATCCATTTTTTGAAATGGAAATTTTAACAACTTCAAACTATCAATAAATATTGGCAGCATAACACACAAAAATCAAAACAAGCATAAATTGCTGATTTATATTCTAAAAATCTTACTACTTAATACTCACTACTTGCTACTCTTCTAACGTATCGTATTTCCTGCATCAACATCATCAGCATTTACAAAATATAATTTGCCGCTTGCATCTTCTGCCATCAAAATCATGCCGTTGCTTTCTATTCCACGCAATTTTCGCGGTGCAAGATTAACCAACACCGAAACATTTTTTCCTATAATTTCTTCCGGCGTAAAATGTTCCGCTATTCCGGAAACTATTGTGCGTTTTTCTATGCCAATATCTACGAATAGTTTTAATAATTTATCGGCTTTGGGTACGCGTTCTGCTTCTATTATTTTTCCGGTTCTGATATCTAATTTTGAAAAATCATCATACGTAATTTCCGGTTTTACTTTTTCAAATGCCGATTTTTCTTCCGTTGCATTTTCATTTTGTGCCGGTTTATTTTTGTGCAATTTTTCAACTTGAAATGCCACTTGCTCATCCGTAATTTTTTCAAATAGAATTTGTGCCGGATTTATTTTACCTGAAAATTGATTAAATTGCTTATTAATTTTTTCTGCTGTTTTAGGCAACAACGGCAAAATGCTATCAGCAATGATGTTTGAAATTTGAATAGCAACAGCCATGATTTCTTTAGCTTTTGTTGCATCTGTTTTAATTAATTTCCAAGGTTCATTATCGCCCAAAAATTTATTACCCACAGAAGAAATTTGCAACGCTAATTGTAACGCTTCTTTAAACCTAAAATTTGTAATAGCCGTTTCTTGTTTTATTTTTATTTCATTGATTTCATCAAAAATTGAAGCAAAATTATGTTGCTCAATGCTTGGAATTTCGCCATCGTAAAATTTATGCGTAAGCACAGCAACACGATTTATAAAGTTACCTAAATTTGCAGCCAACTCATTATTTACTCTGTTTTGGAAATCTTGCCAAGTAAATTCTGCATCTTTATTTTCAGGCATATTAGCGATTAAGCAATAGCGCAACTCATCTTCTTTTCCGGGAAATTCTTCTAAATATTCGTGCAACCAAACTGCCCAATTTCTCGAAGTAGAAATTTTATCGCCTTCCAAATTCATAAATTCATTGGCAGGCACATTGCTCGGCAAAATATAATTTTCGTGTGCTTTTAAAATTGCCGGAAATGTAATACAATGAAAAACGATATTGTCTTTTCCAATAAAATGTATCAACTCTGTTTCATCATCTTGCCAATATTTTTTCCAATCATCAACATTCGCATTTTCGAAATTTCTATAATTGTAAGAGAAATTATTTTGTTGGTTTACTTTCTCTAAAAACAGTTGCTTAGTTGCCGAAATATAACCAATCGGCGCATCTAACCAAACATATAAAACTTTTCCTTCGCTACCTTCAATTTCCGGTGGAACAGGAATTCCCCAATCCAAATCTCGTGTCATAGAGCGCGGACGCAAGCCATCATTCAACCAAGATTTACATTGCCCAACTACATGTGCTTTCCAAATATTTGCAGATGAAGTTTGCTCTAACCAATTTTTTATTTCTTCTTGCTGTGCATCTAATTTTAAAAACCAATGTTTAGTTTTTTTCAAAATTGGTGATGAGTTAGTTAAGGTTGATTTCGGATTGATTAAATCTGTCGGATTTAAAGACGAACCACAGCGTTCACATTGGTCGCCATACGCATTTTCATTTCCACATTTCGGACAAGTACCAACGATATATCTATCTGCCAAAAATTGTTGTGCTGCTTCATCAAAATATTGTTCGCTTTCAATAATTTCAAATGCTTTTTTTTCATTCAAAACTCTAAAAAATTCTTGCGAAGTTTCATAATGTATTGGCTCAGAAGTGCGATGGTAAATATCGAAAGCAATACCAAATTTTTCAAAACTATCTCTAATTATTGCATGATATTTATCGACAATTGTGCGCGGTGTTGTATTTTCTTTTTTTGCTTTTATGGTAATTGCTGCGCCGTGTTCATCGCTGCCACAAACAAAGATGACATCTTTACCTTGCGAGCGCAAAAAACGCACATAAATATCGGCAGCAATATAAGCGCCAGCTAAATGACCAATATGTAAAGGTCCATTGGCATAAGGCAAGGCTGCGGTAACGGTATATCGTTTGGTTATGAACATGGCGCAAAGGTAAACAATATTTAATTTTTCAGAACCTGATTATCAAACCTTAGTGAGTTTCACTGAATTTCTTTGCGCGATTGATTTAAAATAAAGTATTTATAAACATATATTTATTATAATAAATATATGTTTATAAATACCATTGGTATTATATCCAATAAG
>JAGQYE010000006.1 GCA_020436225.1 Bacteroidota bacterium
CTTTTTTACCCATCTCATGCGACTTCAACGCTTGGGTAATTTGACTCTCACTAAATTTTGACTTTTTCATTTTTCCAGTTTAAAGTTATAACTTTTTAAACTGTTGAGTTTTTGGGGGGACTTACACGGTAGTCTTCTTTTAAGAGAATACTGGGATCACTATTTAAAGTTATAAGTTATAATAAGGCACATTAAGAATAATTAGGGCGTGTCCCCTGCCCTATTGTATAATTGATTTTGGCTGGGCAGGGGTCGGGCTATCCGCTATATCTTTGAGCTACGCTCGCAACCTTCGGCACAAGCTATCGCTTGTTTCTCGGTTGTCCCTCATAAAAGGATGCCGCTTCTATCCCTCACGCACTCAAAATAAGTAAAGCCCCTACCCTGCAAATCCTTAGCAGGCTTTACCTATTTTTCGTAGAAAAAGCTGTATGTAAAGGTTGAAAATTGCTTGAAATGAAACGCAATTTCAACCCTTACAGTGATTTGTTTTTGAAATAAAAATTTTCTTTCCCTTCCCTTCTAAAAAAATTAAATAGCTAAGCTATTTAACATAATGCAAGAACATTATAGGACAAATTATATAGTTGGTTTAAAGTTATATCTATACATGATCAATCATTTCTGAAACGTTTGTATTTGTCATAAGCAAAGAAACGAATATAATCTCCGGTTTGTATTCTTTTCTGAATATCTCGCCAAAATTTCGGATCAAATAATTCATTATGTTCCGCTAAAAAAATTTCGCCTATTGGTCCATCCGGCGCCATAAACGATTTGAATTCTTCCGGAAAAATATCATTTGGCTCTGCAGCAATCATTTCTGCATTTCCACGCATATCATCATCGTCAGTAAATTGTGGAATTCTTCGAAATCGACATTCAGTAACTTTAGCAATTTCATCATAATCATAAAAAATGACACGACCATGTCTGGTAACTCCAAAATTTTTCAATAATAAATCGCCCGGAAATATATTTGCCGCAGCTAATTCTTTAATACAAAACCCATAATCCAAGATTACTCTACCTTTATTAATTGGATTTTCATCACTTTGTAAATAGACATTTAAAGGCGTCATCCTTCGTTCAATATATACGTGCTTTATCAAAACTTCTGAGCCATTGAATTCAACAGTATCTTTACAAGAATTCTGGAGTTCTCGAACTAATTCATGAGAAAATAGATTACGCGGAAAAATAAGATTCTCAAATTTATGAGCATAAGCCATTCTTCCAACTCTGTCATTTATTTCAACTTCTTCATATTTCTTAATGACGAATTCACGAGTACACGTCTTGGGCGGTTCAAATTTATCTCGGATAATTTTAAAAACGAAATTGTAATATTTAAGCGTAAAAACGGCCATTACCATACCTTTAATTCCCGGCGTTACAATAAACTTATCGTCGTGATTGTGAATATAATTCATCAAATCTCGATACAAAATGGTTTTACCATGTCTATAATAGCCGATGGAATCATACAATTCTCCGACCGTTTTATGCGTCAGCATCGACTTTAAATAATCAATCAATTGAGCCGGATATTTGGTATAAACAAAAAAAGATGCTCTCGTGAAACTAAAAATTATACTAATTTCTGCCGGCGTGTAAATAACAGAATCAACATAAATTCCTTTTTCATCGTTCATTAAAGGAATGACAAAAGGAATCGACCAGTTTTTATTGAATATGCGACCGATGATAAAAGCACCACGATTTCTATAGAAAACAGGACGAAGTACTTCTATCCTATCTAAATATAAATTTGATTTTTGGTGGATGATAGTTGGTGCCATTTCATCAAAAATATTTTGTGCATCACGGTTGATGTCTTCAAATGGCACATTAAATTTAAAATATTGCAATATCTGTTTGATGGCAACCACTGAAAAATGAGAACAATCTATAACATCGTAAATTTCATTTTCTGTACATAAAATAGGTTTGTAATCTGTATAATCGAAATATTCATAATTTGGATTAAAACTTATTTCGGCAAATACTTTTCTTGTGATAGAGTTATAAAATGTTTCAGAATTTAAACGATAAGGTTTGTCAATAATAATAGAAGAATATTCAATTTTGATAGCACGCCAATATTGTACATCATCAATATGTTCTCCTAATAGTTCTTGTGTTTTAGCATAAACTTCTTTTACATATTTTCCGTATAATCGATAGCGTTCTTGTTGACGAAGAAAAAGCTCTTTATACATTTGTTTTTCAAAATATTCTTTGGCACTCAAAGTAATATCATTGAAAGTATATAATAAAATGTCGTATTGGTCGGCAATATTCTTGGCAACTGTATGTACGATGGTTTTATTTATCATTTAATGTAGTATTTTTAAATCGAAAACAAGATACAACACGGAAAATGAATTTTGAAAAAATACGAGCTTATTGTTTACAAAAAAAAGCGGTTACAGAAGGATTTCCTTTTGATGAAAATACAATAGTATTTAAAGTTATGGGAAAAATGTTCTTATTGATGGATATTAATGAGATAGAAATTTCCGTTAATCTGAAGTGTAATCCTGAATTAGCCATCGCTTTAAGAGAAAAATATGAAAGCGTGCAACCCGGCTATCACATGAACAAACAATTGTGGAATACAGTTTATTATACCGGTGAATTTCCGGAGCGAGAATTCTGGGAAATGATTGATCATTCGTATGATGAAGTGGTGCAGAAATTGTCTAAAAAAACGCAACAAGAATTGGCCAATTTATGATGCGAAAAATTGTGCACATAGCATTATTTTGGGTTTGTCTCTTTGGGCATCATCAACTTTTTGCCAAAACTATTCTAATCGATTCAACATTTAAAAAAGTTGAAATTTATAACGCCTTAAAACAAACACAACAACAAGAATCGCAATTTATTCAGGATTCATTTTCATTAAAAAATAACAGCTCAGAAAGTAAAGTTGTTTACTTGAGTATCATCCATCCTACTGCTGACAGTATTTCTATAAAAATTGGAAATATCAATATATTACTTGGCAATAAAATCCAAGCAAAAAAACTGAAAAACAAGCATTATAATTGGGTTTATGTTGTAACCTTATTGCCTAATGAAACAAAAAATATACAAGTTAAAATAAAAAAGAAATGGCAATATGAAAATTGTAGAATTGTACTTAATGATAAAAATACTTTTATAAAAAACAGTAACCACGACAACTTTTTTCTGGGCATATTTTTTGGAATTTTATTTATGTATTTCTTGTTGTTGATTTGTTTTTACATTTTCAGTAAAAGCAGTTTTTTCATCATCTATTCAGCTATTAATTTTTTCTTATTGCTTTTGATAATGCAATATAGTGGAATTGGAAAAGTATATTTTTGGTCGGCTAATACGTTAATTCAGGAACATATTAATGCGTTTGCAATCCTCTCCTATTTTAGTGCACACATTTTATTCATTCGAACGTTTTTTGATATTCAATTTAAGAATGATTATTCACAAGTAATTTTAAAATCGTTGCTATATGCATTCTTATTTTTTATACTCATTTATGTAATACAAATAGTCAATAACAGCATCACATTTGAGCATACTGTACCATTCTATTTTATTGTCAGAGGGTTACTTATATTATATGCTGGTATTGTTGTTTTGCTTTGTTATTTAAGTTATAAATCCACGCATAGACGTGAAGTTGTTTGGGTGCTTAGCATTGCTGTTTTTCATTTACTCAATTGGCTACTATTCATCAATAATGAATTTGCTTTTATAAAATTTCTAAATCCTATTAATAATTTCAGATTCTTTACATCCAACCTTTATATTTCTGAAATCAACTTTTATTTTTCGATGTTGGAATATTTTGTAATCACCGTTTTTATTGCCATCAATTATCATCAATTAATAAAACAAAATAACCTTTCGAGCCAGCGTTTAGAATTTTTACAAAAGAAGAATATCAACACATTTATTATTGGTCAGGAAGAAGAACGCGATAAATTGTCGGAAGAAATTAATCTCACCATTAACAAAGATATACAAGAATTAAAAGCACATTTAAAGGCATTTAAACCAAGTAATGATGAAAAAAATATAATGGCAGCTGTATTAAAAGATATTGATAAAACGATGTTAGATATCAATAATATTACACACAATTATGTTGCTCCTGATTTACAACAAATGCCCTTAATAAAAATAATTTCGACAGCAACAGAACGTATTTCAGCTGAGTTGAATTTACATTATCAATTCTCGAATGTAGAAAATAATTTCACACTTTCATCGGTTGCAAATATCAATATATATCGAATTCTTCAAGAAATATCGAACAATATTTTAAAACATGCACAAGCAAAAAATGTAGATATCATTGTACAACGAGATGTCGATATTCTACAAATCATCATTAAAGATGATGGAATTGGAATTACCTCAACAAATGACAATAATAAAGGTATTGGATTGATGAATATTGAATCGAGAGTAAACGGTTTAAATGGACATTTTTATGTGCAATCCAACAATAAAAAAGGAATTTCATTTCATTTAATTTTTAGACTAAACTACATTATTTGAAAATATTACAGTACATATTATTTTCATTTTTCTGCCTGATGTTGATTAGTTGCAACAAGCAAAAAGCATCAACTATTTTTGAAATCAATCCAGATTTCAGTTGCAAACCGGCAAGCAATTATATGCTGCAAACAGATATTTTAAACAAAGATTCGATTACGTTTATGCTTTCCGTTAAAAATAATATTGCACAACGTCAAGATATAGTGCTCGAATTTCCAATTCAACAAATTGAAAACGTAACCATCACACAAAAAGATAACCAACATATTGTACAGCAATTTGTGTTTACTTCCAAAAAGTTAAATCAACGCTTCTATTACGATAGAAATATTGTCTTTCCATTTTCAATTAATGCTACATCAACTTCTATATTTTATTTTAAATTTCTTAAAGATGATTATCCCAAAACATCGAATCCTGAATTGTTGATTTGGAGTAGCGATGCCAAAATATCAAGCACACAATCTATTGATTTAAGTAGCGGAATTTTTTATGGCATCATCATTTTATATACTTTTATTTGTTTGCTTCTCGCCTATTTGCTACGCGCCGAAAATTATTATTACTACTTACTTTATTTAATTTCAGGAACTGCCTATTTATTCATAAAAAATAATTTGGCATATGAATTAATCTGGCCAAATTCGCCCAACATCGACATCTTCTTCAAGAAAATAATGTTGTCGGTGTATCTCATTACTTCTATTCTATTTTTAAGAGGTTTTATCAAAAAAAGAATGCAAACTCCAACTATGCAGAAAATTCTTGGTTATTTTATTTTATTTGGATTGCTTTTAATTTTGGTTTCTTTAGTTGTCGGGTTGCTCAGTACGCCGGCACAAAGAACATTTATCGTCATACAAACAATTTTTTCAATTGTCTGTTTCGTTTCAGTCGTATTTATTTTTATTGTCATCTACCTAAACTCGAATGAACACTCTTTAATTATTTTCACGGCACTATATTTTATTTCGTTTTCATTCTTTTTATTTTATCCGCAACCGGAATTTGGCAGTAGTTTCTTCGGCATATATTTCGGACAAATATTTATGTATAGTAATGCTTTTTTTATAGCTGCTGTCATTAGTATTTTTGTTGTATATCGCGTAATTCAAATCCTAAAAGTGAACGACAAAATGAAAAAAGAGATGAGTGATATTAATGCTCTGAATAATTTTTCGTTGATACAAGGACAACAAAACGAACGCACACGTATTGGAAGAGAATTACACGATGGCATCGGCATCATGATGTCAGCATCTAAAATGAAATTATCTTCTTTAAAATTACAATCCACACAAGAAAAAAATAAAGTAGCTGTTTTAAACAAAGAAATTGACGTGATTTGCGACACGATTCGTTCGCTTTCACATACTTTATTACCACCGACTTTACAAAAATTTGGGCTTCAAGTTGCATTGAGTGATATGATTGAAAATTTCAAGCATCAACAAAAAATAGAAGTCGATTACAACTTCAATATTCCGGATAATTTATCGTTTGTTTCTCAACAATTGATTTACGATATTTTACAACATTTCTTGCATTATTTTGCCGACTCACATCCAACGCAAATCAACATCAGCATTTATGTTTTGCCTTCTATAAAAGAAGCACAAATTCGCATCCAACACACCAATGCCAATACCGATTTGGAACATGAAGATATTAAATCGATTATTGCTGTGGTCGATTTGTTGAACGCTAAATTTCAAAGCAATATTTTAAATGCGCGCAATGCACGTATCCATATAGAAATTCCCATTTTAGTTGATTAAAATATAATATTTATGCTTGGATTTTTTTGTTTAAATGCTTGGATAAATGCTTGTTTTTTTTGCTCAAAAAGTTGATGTTCTTTTGTGTGTTGATGTTTAATTTTATGTTGAAATAACAAACGTCCTTTTTCAATTTCTTGATTGATATTTTTTGTTTCTGTTGAGAAATAAGTAGATGAAAATTGTTGCCAAATATATTTTATTGCAACTTCATTCGGATGTAACATATCAGCTTCATAAAAACGATAATCGCGCAGCTCATCCATCATAATCTCATAAGAAGGAAAATAAAAACAGTTTTCATTTTCTTCTACAAGTTGATGAATACTTTCCAATAAAATGCTTTTACTTCTTTGATTTTTGATAGCACCATCGCGCCAATGCCTGACCGGCGAAACTGTAAATATTATTTTTTTATCCTGAAATGCTTGTTTTAGGTTTGAAAATGTTTGTTTTATCTCATCAACTTTCAGAAATCTTTTTTCAAAAACATTAGCCGGCAATTTATGGCAATTACTCACAATTTTATTTTGTTCTTTATGATGATACACTAACGCAGTTCCCAACGAAATAATCAACACGTTGGCTTGTTTTAGAAACTCGTGTGCTTGACTTAGCTCCTTTTGTATCTCACTTAAAACAACTTCAGCATTCGCATTAGAAAACTTTCCGTGATGCATCAATGAAATATATAAATCGTTATGCAAAAGCAAATCTGCGTTGCTGTATTGCTTGTTTATATGTATTTCTTGCAGTACGTTAAAAATAGAAATCGGATTATAAATTATACCAAAAGGATTTATATTTACATCAAAACCAAAATATTGTAAATAACGTCCGATGTTCTCCGTAAAACAAGAACCAATGAGCAAAATGCCATCGTTGTATTGAATTGTAAATGTCGATGTAGGAATAGAAATGTTTGTTCTAAAATCCATAACGGTAAACTTAGAACATCAAAAATAGAAAAACAATTTTTTGGAAAGATATTTGCTGTTAAACATTTATGCCAAATTTGAAAAATATTTTACTTTGTTGTCTGCTAACTTCTATGTATAGCGTTTTTGCCGTTACCTATAAAAATGTCGTCAACTCGCCAAACATAAAAACAGTTCAGCTTTTTCCTAAAGGTGCAGATATGGCGATGCCGATTATTAATATGAACGCCAACGAAAAATTGGAACTGCATTTCGATGATTTATCTAACACTCCAAAACAATATTATTATACAGTAATTCAATGCCAAAGTGACTGGACACCTACAACGATGAATCAAATGGAATATATTGACGGATTTACCGAAGCCAATATTACAGATTACGATTATTCAGAAGGTACAACCATTCCATACATTCATTACACTTTAGAATTTCCAAACAAAGATATGAACATAAAACTATCCGGAAATTATGTATTGATAGTTTATGATTATGATATTGAACAACCTATTTTCATCAAACGGTTTATGCTTACCGAAGCTAAAGTACAAATTGATGCCAACGTAGCATACACACGAAGTTTAGCTCAACGCGATAAACTGCAAGAAGTTGTTTTTAAGGTAAATTATGAAACATTTGCCATCGATAATCCGCAAATGGAAATCAAAGCAACTGTGTTGCAAAATTACAGATGGGACAATGCAAAAGAAAATATCAAACCCAGATTTTCAGGCATTAAAGAACTCGATTTTGATTTAAACGGCGTACTTACCTTTCCATCTTTAGGCAGGGAATTTCGCTATTTCGATATTCGCTCTCTTAGGTTTCGCGGACAAAATGTGCGTGCTTTCGATATACAAGAACATGAGAATAATGTTTATTTGCTATACGACCGACCAACCGGACAAAATAAATATCAATTAGTTGCCGATTTAAACGGACAATATTATATCGAAAATTTAGATAATCCTTACTACAACACTGGTGCCGATTATGCCAATGTTCATTTTGATTTTGATGCTGGTGGAAAATTATCAGAAGGCGATTTTTATGTAGTTGGTGCGTTTAATAATTGGACTTGCAACGAGCAATCTAAAATGTATTACGATGTATTAGATAAAAGTTATGCTTTGAATGTTTTGTTAAAACAAGGCATTTACAACTACACTTATCTATATAAACAAAATGCGAATGCTAATCCTGATCCATACTTAGCCGAAGGTTATTATTATGATACAGAAAATGATTATACGATTTTATTATATTATACACCTTTTGGAGAAAGGTATGATAGATTGATAGCAGTAAAACATATTAACTCGATAAAAAACAGACTATAATGGCAGTAGATTTTAATATACAAAAAGGCGACTTGCTAATTGCAGAGCCTTTTATGCAAGACCCGAATTTTAAGCGCACGGTTACTTTAGTTTGCGAGCACAACGAAGAAGGCTCGCTTGGTTTGGTTTTAAACCGACCTTCTATTTTTAAGGTAACAGAAATGATTCCCAATTTTCCTGCATTTCAAGCTTTAGTCAATTATGGCGGACCAGTTGGATTGGATAGAATAAATTACATTCACAGCTACGGCGATATTTTAGAAGGAGCATTTCATGTTATTGATAATATTTATTGGAATGGCAATTTTGAACAACTGAAAGATTATATAAAACGAAAAATCATTTTGCCGCATAATATCCGTTTTTTTGTGGGATACGCCGGTTGGGAAGCCGGACAACTTAATGAAGAAATGCAAGATTATTCTTGGATTATTTCAAAAAAACACGAAGAAATTTTTAAGATGAATGAATATATGTGGAAAGACATATTGCAAAAAATGGGTGGAAAAAATAAACTGATTTCCACTTTTCCGGAGGACCCAAGATTAAATTAATAGGCAGCCACTCTGTTAGAGTCTAAGACTCTAACAGAGTAGTAAAGAAAAACTCATCACTAACTTTTTTCTGCAACTTAGTTGCATTTTTAGTTCGCTTTTTCTATATTTGCAACAATGTTGCATAGAATATATTTCTTATTAATTTTTCTATTTCCCTTTTTATCAACTGCTCAAGTTTGTAATTACAAATTGTTTGGCTCAATTTTAGATGAACACGACAACTCAGGATTAGAATATGCAACAGTTTATATCGTTGAAAAACAAATGGGCGCAACTGCAGATTCTATCGGAAATTATTCTATAGAAAATTTATGCAAAGGAAGATATACTGTCATCGTAGAGCATTTAGGTTGCGCACCGGATACGGTTATTGTAGAAATAAATCAAAACGCCAAAAAGAATTTTTATTTAGAACATCACGCGAAAGAATTAGCCGAATTAACTGTTACATCAAACAAAAATAGTGAGGAAAACATTCCGACATCAAATATATTAACCAAGCAAAAATTAGATCAATTACAAGGAAAAAACTTAAGCGAAATATTAACACAAATAAGTGGCGTTACACAACTAAAAACAGGCTCTAACATTAGTAAACCCATTATTCACGGTATGTCGGGAAGTAGAATTTCAATTATCAGCAACGACACCAAATTAGAATCTCAAGATTGGGGAACAGAGCACGCACCTGAAATTGATCCGTTTAATGCATCAACAATAAAAGTCATCAAAGGTGCAGGTAGTGTTGAGTATTCAACTGATGCAATCGGTGGCATAATTATAGTAGAGCCACCAAGCCTGAAAAAATATAAAAATATTCAAGCAGCTGTGAGTCTAGTAACACAAAGTAATGGGAAAGGAATTAGCGGTGCTGCCAAATTAGAACAAGGATTTAAAAAACACTTTGCCTATATTCTTCAAGGAACGTATAAACGTTCAGGCGATTTGAGTGCACCGAAATATAATCTAAGTAACACAGGCATGCAAGAAGGCAATATGTATGCGGCATTTGGTTTTTTAAAAAAGAATTGGAATGGCGATTTTTCTTATTCTATGTTCCATCAAAAAATCGGTATTATGCAAAGTGCACACATTGGCAATTTATCAGATTTACAAAATGCTATTGCCAGCAATACACCATTAATTGTAAAGCCATTTACCTATAAAATTGAAAACCCGAAACAAAAAATCACGCATCATCTTGCAAAAGCGAGTATTAGTAAATACTTAAAAAACGACCAAAAATTAGAGATAAACTATGCTGTTCAAATGAACAACAGACAGGAATACGACATACGCAGAGGCGGTCGCTCTAACATTCCGGCTTTAGATATGCACTTATTCTCGAATACCATTAACACGTCATTTGTCAGAAAAAATAAACTTAAGAAAGCAATCTTCGATAGTAAAACCGGTGTCTCGTTTTTAACTCAACATAATTTTAATAATGCTGCAACCGGCGTTAGGCCATTAATTCCTGATTATTATCTATACAGTATTGGTTTATATGATTGGGAAAATATAAGCATCAAACAAGCCGTCATTGAATTTGGTGCACGCTATGATTATACGCGTTTTAAAGCATTTAAGTTTGATAAACACAATGTGCTGCAAACACCAACATATAACTTTCATATTTATGCATTTGTGCTTGGAATAAATTGGAAAAACAAGAAAGATTATTTTAAAATACAAAGTAATATTTCTTATAGTGCTCGTTTCCCAAATGCCAATGAATTATTTAGTGAAGGCCTACACCATGGCGTTGCAGCATTAGAGTTCGGAGACGAAAATCTACATCCTGAACGTGGTATAAAATGGATTACAACAATTACCGCACAATACAAAAAGATAGTAAAATTAGAAGCAAGTTTTTATACTACTAAAATCAAAGATTACATCTACATCGCGCCACTTCCCGACCCTATTTTGACTATCAGAGGTGCATTTCCGGCTTTTAAATATTATCAAACCAATGCGCGTTTAATTGGCTTTGATGCTATGTTAGAAAGTAATCCAACAATATTTCTGCAACTAACTATGCAAACATCTATCATTCGAGGAAAAAATACAAAAGCCAACGATTATTTAATTTATATGCCAGCAGATAGAATTACTTCAGGCATTGAATTACATCACGATTTCAATAAACTCAAAAATGTCTTTGTGAACATAACCATTCAACATGTATTCAAACAACGTAATACTCCAATTAACATTATAGATTATAAACCTACACCCAATGCTTATTCAACATTAAATGCTGCTATTGGTTGGAAATATAAAATAAATACTCAACACAATATTTCATTTTCCATTTCCGCAGAAAACATGACAAATACTTCTTACCGCGACTATTTAAATCGCTTTCGATATTATGCCGATGAGATAGGTTGGAATCTTCTATTAAGATTAAATTATACATTCAATTAAACACTCAAAATTCAATTAATGAAATTAGTATTTTCATCCACTTCAATCCTTTTACTTATTTTATGTTTATTCAGTAATGCTTGTCAAAAAATACCTAGTCCAATAAATGAAGAAGAGCTTATAACAACTATTATTCTAAGCGTACAAAAACTTGGAAGCAACACAATAGAACATTATACATTTGAAGATATAGATGGAATTGGCGGACAAGCTGCAACTATTGATTCAATACTATTAAGCAAAAATTCAATGTACGATGCTACAATTACTTTACTCAATAAAACAATTTACCCGATTGACACTATTTCCAATGAAGTTTTGGAAGAAGGCGATGTTCATCAATTTTTCTATGCATCAACTCCGATTTCTATGTTGAAAAATTTTGAATATCAAACACCAAATGATATAGGTGGAAATCCAATTGGTTTAAATTTTTCTTTTGAAACAGATGATGCAAATACTATTGGAAGCTTAAAAATTACTTTACGACATCAACCAAATAAATTGGGAAATGGCGTTAGTTCAGGTGATATTACCAATGCCAATGGCGAAACAGATGTTGAAGTATCCTTTCCTGTAAGATTGACGAATGTCTGACACTCTGTTAGAGTCTTAGACTCTAACAGAGTGTCTATAGCTCATTATCTACTCACCACAAACATTATTCATTTTCATTTCTTTATACTAACTTTGTTGCCTAAATTATTTTTATGGCCAACAAACTTTCAATTACATTTTTAATCTTTCTTAGTATATGCATTTCACATGATGTACAAGCTTGTAAAAACAAAAATGCTAAAAAACAACAAACAACTATGAACTCAAATACAGCAATAACCCATGATGATATTGATACCAGCGATTTCAGCAGTACCATTTTACCTTCAGATGATTTCTTCGAATATGTTAACCAAAAATGGATAAATGCTCATCCAATTCCGGCAGATAAAGCTGCCATTGGAATGTTCGATATTTTAGATGAAGACAGTAGAAACGTAGTAAAGAAAATTTTAGAAAATGCAGCTAACCTAAAAATCAAAGCACCCGAAGGTAGTAATCTTCAAAAATTAGGCGATTTCTATCGAAGTGCAATGGATACAGTAATGATTGAAAATGCCGGAGTTCAACCTCTACAATCTTGGTTAAATGAAATAGATGCAGCGAAAACTCCTAAAGAAATTATTCGAGTGATGGCTCGTTTGCAATTACGCAATATCAATACTCCAATTGGATATTATGTAGATGTTGACGCAAAAAATACGACACGATATATTATGAATGTCGGACAAGGTGGCTTAGGCTTACCGGATAAAGATTTCTATTTCAGAACTGACGAAAAATCCAAGAAATTAGTAGAAGCTTACAAAAAATACATTCAAACAATTGTACACTTAGCCCATTTAGATACACAAACTTCTGATTCCAGTTTAGCACAACAAATCTTCGATGTAGAGCTCGCATTAGCTGATGCTTCATTCTCAAGAGTTGAACTAAGAGATCCTGAAAAAAACTACAACTTATTTACATTTGAAAAACTTCAATCTACCTATAAAAATATCGATTGGTCTGTTTTCTTTGGAGAGATGAAAGTAGCACCTAAAGAAATTGTAGTTGGTCAACCTTCATTTTTTCAGAAATATGATAGCCTTCTACTTGCAATTCCACACGAAAAATGGGCAATTTATCAAAAATATCAACTTGTAAGTAGTCTTGCAAATTCATTAAATAATGACATATTAGATGCAAAATTTGATTTCTTTGGAAGAACTATGAGCGGCGTTGAAACGATGGAGCCGCGTTGGAAACGTATTACACGTTCTGCCGAACATAATCTACGTGATTTAATCGGGCAAGAATATGTAAAAGTAAAATTCTCAGCCAATGCCAAACAACGTGCTTTGGAATTAGTGAACAATATCAAAGCATCTTTAAAAGAACGAATTCTTAATTTGTCTTGGATGGGCGATTCGACTAAAACAAAAGCAGTAGAAAAATTAGGAAAAATAGACGTAAAAATCGGCTATCCCAATAAATGGTACACCTATGAAAATTATGACATAAAATATCAGCCTTATGTATTAAACATTCTAAATTGTTCTTATGGTGATAATTTGCGTGTGTTAGCAAAATTAGACAATGATACTATTGACCGCACAGAATGGGGCATGGGACCACAAACAGTGAATGCATATTACAATCCTTTAAAAAATGAAATTGTTTTTCCTGCTGCAATTTTACAACCACCATTCTTTTATGAAAATGGAGATGATGCTGTAAATTATGGTGGAATTGGTATGGTAATCGGACATGAAATTACGCATGGTTTTGATGACCAAGGTAGCCAATTTGATGCTGATGGAAATTTAAAAAATTGGTGGACAGCTGACGATAGAAAACAATACGAAGCAATGACTAAAAAATTTGTAGATGAATACAATTCATTTAAACCTTTTGCAGGCGATAGCTTACATGTAAATGGCGAATTAACATTAGGCGAAAATATTGCAGATTTGGGTGGCATGGTCATCAGCTTTAATGCATTACAAAAGGCTTTAGAAAATAAAAAAATGGAGAAGATTAGTGGTCTTACGCCTGAGCAAAGATTCTTTATCAACTTTGCAATTATTTGGCGTACTAATTTCAGACCCGAAGCATTGCGTATGCAAATTTTGTCGAATGAACATTCACCTGCAAAATATAGAGTAAACGGTGTGCTTAAAAACTTACCAATTTTCTATCATGCATTTGATGTAAAAGCCGGCGATAATATGTTTACCAACGAAGCTGAACGCGCTGTAATGTGGTAATAAAATCAACATAATATAGAATAGCCATCAGCATTTTTGATGGCTATTTTTTTTATTTTTATATGAAATAATCTTACATGCAAATCAGAGAAGCCAATATTCAAGACATAGAACAATTAGCAGAATTGTTTGATGCTTATCGAAAATTTTATGGAAAAACAAGCGACATAAAACAAGCAACAATTTTCTTAACAGAAAGAATTCAACATAAAGAATCAGTAATATTTGTTGCAGAAAATGAACATAAAATATTAGCAGGATTTGTACAGCTTTATCCCATCTTCTCTTCTACCCGATTAAAACGTCTTTGGTTGTTGAATGATTTATTTGTGTTGGAAAACTATAGAAATCAAGGTATTTCTATTGCATTAATTGAGCAATGCAAAAAATTATGCTTGGAATCGAATAGTTGTGGAATGTATTTAGAAACTGCAAAAACCAATATTGTTGGCAACAATTTGTATCCAAAAACCGGATTTCAATTAGACCAAGAAAATAATTTCTATACTTGGTTTTTAGAATAAACTTTATGGAACGCGCACATAACTACCGGTAATACTTCCATAACCGCCCCAAACTCCTTTTCCACCGATAATGTTTGATTTCACCAACACAAAAGAGCCGAAAGGATTGCCAATATTAGCTCTGTTGGCTTCTAAGGTTCGCCAAAAATCATAATGTGCTTTATCTATCTGACAAAGTTTTATGGTGCAAACGCTATCAGCAATATCCCAATATCCATCAGTATCAAAATTTATATCTGAGCTGTTCGTACCAAATGGTTTACCTTTCGGAATAAAAATTTCAAACTTCTTTCCATTAAAAAAATTATCATCAAAAACAGTTTGCGTGCTGACTAATAACGGTCCGTTATCTACTTTAGTAAAATAGCGATAGTAATTGCCCAATTGCGGTGGATCTTGTAGCCAACCATAAACCTGAAAAAATGAATCAGCAAAAGCCGGATTTGGATGTGGTAATATCCACAATGAATCAAAAAAAACAGGCGCAGGAATAGTGGTGCTTGACGTTAATATTTGTCCGTTTGCCTCAATTCTAAGTTGATAGGTTTTGCCAATTTCACCAATAAAATCAGGTGCAGTAAAAGGAACTGTATAAATACTAACATCAGGAAAATCGCCTGAACTGTCAACTACAATGCCAAATTGTGCTGCAACAGCATCAACAACTGAATCCGGTAAGGTTTGTAAAATTGAGGAATTATATTCTACTAATTGAACAGAATCAATGCCATTACTTACAATAATGTTGGCTCCATGCACAAAATAATTTTCCAAATTATTGATGTTGATGTTATCGTACAAAGAAATACTTTTGGTTAGAATAACATAAGGCGGCAAGCCGTTTTCGATATGTCCTTCCACAATAATTTCATTCGGATTAGATTTGATATTTAAGTCGATTTCTTTTTCGCAAGCCGTAAATAAAAACAGACTTAAGCTCACAAGAAACAAACAAAAAATAGAAGTCCATATTTTATGTCGATATAGTTGCATATTAAAATTTAAAGTTCCAAGTGAAAGATGGAATAACTGGAAATAAAGAAACATTAATTGGTGTTTGTTTTAAATCTCCGGTTAAAGTGCTGCCTTCAATTTTGTTATAGATGAAATAAGTATTCTTTCTGTTATAAACATTATAAATAGAAAAATTATAACTCGAATGCCAACGTCTGTTTGGCCTGCGTTTCGGAATTGGTGTATAAGTCAACGACAAATCCATTCGATGATAAGCAGGCACTCGATAAGAGTTGCGTTCTGAATAACCAATCATCGGATTAAATTCTATTAAAGACAAAGTATTTGCCGGCGTAATAGCATTTCCAGTGGCATAAACAAACGTAGCTCCAACACTCCATTCTTTATTAATATTATAGGCAATATTGATAGACAAATCATGAGTTCTGTCGTATTTGGCAACAAACACTTTTCCTTCATTCAAATCTTTAAATTTTCTGTCGCTACGAGAAATAGTATAGCCAATCCAACCATTTAATTTTCCTGTTCTTTTCTTGATAAAAAACTCAGCTCCGTAAGCTTTTCCTTTTCCAAAAACATAACCTAATTCCGGATCGATGTTTAATTCGCCTACATAACTTTCTCCATATTCTATTTGATTCCAAAGATGTTTAAAATACACTTCAATAGACGTTTCAAACATATCCTCTTTAAAATTTCTAAAATAACCAACCGAATATTGCAATGCCATTTGCGGTTTTACAATTGCCGAGCTTTGCACCCAAACATCGGTTGGCAAAGTGCTATTAGACGATGAAACTAAGTGTATATATTGATAGTTTAGCGCAATGCCTGCTTTTATAGAATTATTTTTTCCAAAAGCATAACGCATAGCAAAACGCGGTTCAGGTCCGAAATAAGTTTTAATAGGTTTGCCTCTTTTATAAAAAACAGTATCGAATCCGGCAATATTGTCGCCTGAAATTTTTCCATAAGGTCCGATATGTTGAAACATACTCAACCGAAAACCAAAATCAAGTTTTAATTTTTCATTTACTTTAAATTCATCAGATGCATACCAAGCTAATTCGTGTGAGTAACGTCTGTTTATGTTTGATTCAAAATCGGTGGTTCCACTTGTAGCGCTGGCTTGTGTTGGTGTCATTCGGTGATGTGTATAAACCATTCCAAATTTTAAATTGTGTTTGCTGTTGAGATAATAATCTAAATCAATTTTAGTATTAAAATCTCGAACACCTGATTTTGCTCTAAAAGAAAAATCTAATTGCTTGCCACTAAAACTAAAATTATAATCGTTGAATACAAACGTGGCATTCATAAATAATTTATCATTGAATAAATGATTGTATCGAACAGTTGCGGTGGCATTTCCCCAAGGAATTTTTACATTGGTTTGATTTTTGGTTGAATTATACACAAACACATCTCGACCAAAATAACCACTTACATACAATCTATCTTTATCAGAAAATTGATAATTGGCTTTTAAGTTGATGTCATAGAAAAAATAGTTGGTTCCTGCAAAATCAGTTTTCTTCAACAAAGGTTGAATGATATCAAACAAATACGTTCTTCTTCCTGAAAATAAAAAAGAACCTTTTGCCGTCTTTTTTGATTTTGATTTTTTAAATGGTGCCATAATTGTTAATCGAGAAGAAATAATGCCGATGCCACCTTCCATTTCGAATCGTTTGTTATTGCCTTCTTTCATTTGAATATCAATAACAGAAGACAAGCGACCGCCATAATTTGCCGGCATTGCGCCTTTATATAAAGTAGTATTCTTTACAGCATCTGCATTAAAAACAGAAAAGAAACCAAATAAATGTCCGGTGTTATAAACAATAGCATCATCTAACAAAACCAAATTTTGATCAGGTCCGCCACCGCGCACATAAATACCTGAATTGCCTTCGCCTGCTGCTTGCACGCCGGGCATTAATTGCAAAGCTTTAATAATATCCACCTCGCCCATCAATGCTGGAATTGATTTTATTCTGTCGATAGATAATTCTTCTTTTCCCATCGTTGTGCTTTTTACATTCTCATCTTTGCGTTCATCAGTAATCACAACTTCATCTAAAGCTTTTGTATTATCAGATAATTCGATATTTTGTCGGATATCTTTATTTAACGAAATCGTTTGAACTTGAGTGGCATATCCTATATAAGAAAATGCAATTTGATAATCTCCTTTTGGTAATGACAACGAATAAAAGCCATAAAGATTGGTAGTTGCCCCTAAAGCTGTATTGCCTTGCACATAAACGTTTGCGCCAATTAAGGCTTCGCCATTTTGTGCATCTTTCAAAAAACCGCTCAATGTAAATGTTTCATTTTGCGCATGTATTGGCAAAAACAAACATAAACAAGCAATAAGCAACAATAATCGTCGAGACATAAAAGATGTAAAAGTGTCTAAAAATACTAAGTAAACGGCAGTCTTCAAATTATTCCTTAGTTAATTTTATACTTGTTTGATTTCTTAATTTTTCAAGATTTTTTTGATTAAAATACCTTTGTTACTTACCATTCTCATTAAATATAATCCTGTTGGAAGTGCGCTTAAATCAATAGTATTTGTTGAAACAGAGTTAAGAGAAAATACTTCTCTTCCAACATTATCCAAAATAGATATTTCTTTTATGTCAGCATTTCCATTATGATTAATCGAAATAGTTTGATGAAACGGATTAGGAAAAACTGAAAATTCTTTCTCGAATAAAGAAGAAGAAATAAATGTTGGAGTTGCTAAGATTTGATAAGCTTTCTTAAAATCCGGAATACCATAACCAATTCGGTCGTTGGGTGTCAAATATTGCGAGCTACTTTGTTCAATAGCAGTTTTAATTTCCCAATTAGTTTTACTTGGAAATGCTTGCCATAAACAAGCGGCAAGTCCTGCAATTTGTGGCGTTGCATAAGATGTGCCACCACCAGTAGAAATAGTTCCGTTTGTTCTGATATATTTAGCATTCACGCCCATTGCAGCAATATTGGGTTTTACTCTTGAATCATTCGGCATTCCATAACCGCTGGAAGAAGCTACATTTCCATTAATATCAACAGATCCAATTGTAAATGCACTATCTGCGTCTGCCGGACTTGAAATATATTTCCAACCTGTTACGCCTTCATTTCCTGCTGCCACACAAACCAACATTCCTTTGGATGAGGCAATGTTTACTGCTATAGCAGCCGGTGTAGAATTGGTGCGCATATCAGAAGTATCGTGGTTTTCTGAAGGCACATCAAAAGTTGTATAGCCTAAAGAAATACTGACAACATCAACACCGATTTGTGAGCAACGTTCTAAAGCAGCAGCTAAATTAAATTCTTCTTGTAAACGTTCGCTACTATTGTTTTCTGTATGAAATAAATAAAAATTAGATTCTGTTGATGTACCAATATATTGCGAGTCTATTTTTCCTGCAATGAAAGAAAGACAATTGGAACCATGGCTGGTAAAATTCGGTGCGCCACCTGATTCATCATATACTAAAGAATCATTATGTACATAATCGAATGTTCCTAATAGTTTATTACTCTCAAAAATATGTCGAAATGCAACATTGGAATCAACATTATAAAAACCGTTATCACAAATAGCAATGGTCATATTTTCGCCGTTAAAACCTTGTTCATGTAAATACTCACCATTTAGTAAATGCGTTTGTGGAAATGAAGAAGTATAACCATCTTCAAATTCTTGAATAGCATTATTTTGTTCGCATTCCTGACTTTCTTCTTCAGAAAGAATATTTGATTTATTCTTTGAAGAAGGAACTTTAGCAATCGACTGAATAAAAGGAAAATTTGAAATCTGCTTTTTATTTGCTTGCACTAAAACAGCATTCAGCCAATTTGAATGTTGTAAGATTAAAACATTTCTGTTTTCTAATTGCTTGATGTAATTTTGGTTGATTGGAAAATCTCTATAATCAAATGCAATATCAATTTTTTTTCGCTTTGCGATAGCTTGTTCTGAAAATTGTTTTTGCACATCAGCGCAAGTTGGTTTATCCTTAAAATAAACTATATATTTTTCGGGTTGATTTTTCGCATAAAGCACGTTCATCAACATAAAAAACAAAAGAAATCCAAGACTATTCTTTGCCATAATCAATTGCGTATTGTTTTACGATGAAACCTTTTTCGGCTCGGTCCTCCCAAGGTGCACCAATGTTGATTTGTCCGGTTACAATCCAAAGTTCTTTATAAACTAATCCTACGTTTCGTGCATATTTTTCTATAGAATACGTTTTATAAATGGCTGTTGAATCTTGAATTTGTGATACTAATAAAGTGGAATCAAATGTTTGAAATCCATCATTAAAATGCCTGTCTCTTTCTTTAATAGTATATTTCCAATCAGATAAATAATAGTTGGTAGAATCTAAAATATATGGAGGTGGAATAGTGATTAATTTATTGCCCAACCATTTAGTGTTTACATCATTCGGAAATGTCAACTTGATGTATCTTAAATTGTCTTCTACACGTTCTACATTCTGTTCAGTTTTAACAAGATAATCAACATTAAAAATTTCCCAATTAGAAGTTAAAGTATCTGAATAATAACGTAGTATTTTTTTTGCATTGCGTCCCATATTATCAGTAAACTGCTCTCCTATTTTTTCTTTTAAATAAATTGAAGAATATCGACGTGAATGATCAAAATCGTTGTACAAAATGGAATCTACTTTATATATTACAAATCGACCTGAATCAGTTGGCAAATAATTGTAGCCATAATCATACTCATCATAAGTAACAGCTTTAGTACAAGAAACAAACAAGGCAGACAAAACAAAGATGATAAGTAATATTTTATTCGATACTAACACTATTCTTGATAATTATTCAACTCCAAATTTTATTGCTTTCTGATACACAATAAATCCATATTTTGCATTGTTTATGTAGGTTTGTGTGTCAATCAACTGCGCATCTAAACGCCATAATTCTTTATACACCAACCCAATATCTTTGGCATATCGCTCAACACTATACACCTTTTGAACATTAGATGAATCCGCAACTTGCAAAACGGTTAACGTAGAATCAGAAGCAATTGAACCATTATAATAACTTCCATTTTTTTCAGTTATAGAATATATCCAATCAAAATCTGTTGCTGTGTATCTCAAATTTTGAAACGGAAACTGATCAGATTCTACATATTTATTGCCGTGCCATTCACTGCCATTTTGTGCCGGGAAAATAAGTTTCACATAACGAATATTATCTTCGACTTGCTCCACATTTGTTTTGCTTTTGATAAAATACCAAACATTCCAAAATTGCCAAGGTAAAGTTGTATCAGAGGTAACGTATCGCTCTATTTTTTTCGCGGAACGTCCTAGATTATCAGTAAATTCTTCCGTGATAATTTCTTTTACATATTGAGATGAATATCGTTTTAAATTCAGCGGATCAAAATCATTATATACAACAGAATCTACTTTATAAATAACATATCTTCCAGAATCATCCGGGAAATAATTATACTCGTAAGGCAGGTTTACGACTTCACTTTCTTTTTTACATGACAACACTGCAAGTATTGACAAAAAGAAACAAAAAATCAGTTTAGTATAATTGCTTTTCATTTACTTCATAAAGATACAACAAAGTCGTATTAGTTGCTCTATTCTAAATCTGGATTTAGTTAAAATCAAAGCATTCTATATTTGAATATTTTCAGTAATTCTCCTCATTATTGTATCTTTGAATATTAAAAAAATACTATGCAAACACAACATACAATAGGCAGTTTTTTTAAATCTATGAATCTAACACATTATATAATTTGTATTGGATTTATTTTTATTCTTGCGGCTGCCAGAGTTTACATCAAACAACATCCTCCAACCGAAGAATTTCAGAGTCAAAAAATTTTCGAAATCATTGGAATTGGAATAGGTGCCATTGGTGTACTTGCTGCTCGATTTATCTTTTTTTATAAAGCAAAAGAAGCGCATAGTGTTTTCTCTTTAGCAAGAAAACTAAACATTTTCCGTTATGCTCATCTATTACAAATTGCGATTTTAGAAGGTGTCGGATTTATCAATATTGTATTTTATTTTCTTACAAAAGAAGATATACATTTTTTTATTGCGGTTGGTATCGCTATAATGTTGGTATTTCGAAGACCTCAACGACAAATTGCTGCCATGGTTTTATTTTCAGGCTTAGATGATAAACAAATTGTTTACGACGATTCTATTCCGCTTTCATAAACTTCATTTATAATTGAGATTGATATGACTTCCAAAGAAATTATTGCGCAATCATTTACCTTAAAAAATGGTTCAATAATCAAAAATAGATTAATGAAATCTGCTATGAGTGAAGGACTTGGCAGGCGAAGTGGCGAACCCAAACCTGAATTGGCAACGCTATATGAAAAATGGGCGGAAGGTGGTATCGGACTTTGCGTAACCGGCAATGTAATGATAGACCGCAGGGCTTTAGGCGAACCGGGAAATGTAATTATTGAAGATGAAACACATTTAGAAGCACTAAAAAAATGGGCACAAGCTGCAACAAAAAATAATACGCAATGTTGGGTGCAACTCAATCATCCTGGAAAACAAACTCCTAAAGGTGTCAACAAAGAAACAGTTGCGCCGTCCGCCATTCCATTTCGCAAAGACTTACAACGATTTTTTGATACACCAAGAGCACTTCGAGAAGATGAAATTCTGGATTTAATTGAACGCTACGGAAAGACTGCATCTATAATAAAAAAAGCCGGATTTACAGGCGTTCAAATTCATGGTGCGCACGGTTATTTAGTCAGCCAATTTTTATCGCCTCATCATAATATTCGAACAGATAAATGGGGCGGAAATCCGGAAAACAGAAGGCGTTTTGTGTTGGAAGTATATCAATCTATTCGCAAAAATGTTGGCGATAATTTTCCTATTTCTATAAAATTAAATTCTGCCGACTTTCAACGTGGTGGATTTACTGAAGAAGAATCTTTAGACACTATAAAAGCATTAGCTGATGCCGGTTTAGATTTGATAGAAATTTCAGGCGGAACTTATGAAGCGCCTGTTATGACAGGCATCACTCAAAAAGAAAGCACGAAACAACGCGAAGCTTATTTCTTGGATTTTGCCGAGAAAGCAAGAAAAATTTGCACCGCACCATTGGCAGTAACCGGCGGTTTTCGTACTGTTGACGGCATGGCGAAAGCTATTTCAAGTGGTGCAGTTGATTTTGTTGGACTTGCTCGAATCTTAGCTATTGAGGCGGATGCACCCAACAGATTATTGTCAGGAAAAAATCCAATACATACAGTAAAGCCAATAAAAACAGGCATTTCGCTAATAGATAATATGGGATTAATGGAAGTTTCTTGGTATTCTATGCAATTAAAACGCATTGGCAAAGGAGAAACATCAAAACCCAATGAGCCGGCACTTGTTGCTTTACTTAAAATTGCTATGCATCAATCTAAAAGTATATTTAAAAAATGGCGCGTATAAAAACATTTTTTTTCTAATCGTATTCGAAATAAAAATTCAAGTTTAAGTAATTGATATAAAAAGAGGCATCAATTTTTGCTCTATCAATTTTTATTATCTTTGTATCAATGCGTATTTATGACAACATACTACAAACTATTGGCAACACGCCTATTGTGCGATTAAATAAAATTACGGCACATATTCCGGCAACCATTTGCGTTAAGATTGAATCCTTTAATCCCGGAAATTCTATAAAAGATAGAATGGCCGTGAAAATGATTGAAGATGCTGAGAAAGATGGTCGATTAAAACCAGGTGGCACCATCATTGAATGTACTTCCGGAAATACAGGCATGGGTTTGGCAATGGCGGCTTGTATAAAAGGTTATAAATGTATTTTTACTTCTACCGACAAACAATCAAAAGAAAAATTTGATATGTTGCGTGCTTTAGGTGCCGAAGTAATTGTTTGCCCAACTAATGTTTGTGCTGACGACGAACGTTCATATTATTCTGTTGCCAAAAAATTAGCACAAGAAACGCCTAATTCTGTTTGGTTGAATCAATATGACAATTTATCGAACAGGCAAGCGCATTACGAAAGCACAGGTCCTGAAATTTGGGAACAATCAGATGGAAAAATTACGCACTTTGTAGTTGGCATTGGCACCGGCGGAACAGTTAGTGGCACTTCCAAATTTTTGAAAGAAAAAAATCCAAGCATAAAAACGTATGGAATTGATACGTATGGTTCTATTTTAAAGCAATTTCACGAAACCGGCACTTTCGATCCAAAAGAAATTCATAGTTATATTACTGAAGGTATTGGTGAGGATATTATTCCTCAGAATTACGATTTTAGTTTAATAGATTATATTGAAAAAGTAAGCGACAAAGATGCTGCGTTGATGCAACGAAGATTGGCAAAAGAAGAAGGCATTTTTGCAGGAAATTCTGCCGGCTCAGCGGTGCAAGGTGTGTTGCAAATACACGAAAAATTTCCATTTACTAAAGACGATTTAGTCGTTATAATATTACACGACCATGGCTCACGTTACGTTGCCAAATTTTTTAACGATGATTGGATGCGCGAAAAAGGGTTTTTAGAATAAAAAAATCTTGTATGCGAATTATTTCATTAGTTCCTTCCATTACTTTACTACTTTGTGATTTAGGCTTAGAAGATGTTTTAGTTGGAAGAACAAAATTTTGTATTCATCCAAAAGAAAAAATAAACAATATTCCAATTATTGGCGGCACAAAAAATATAGATATTAATAAAATTCAAGCATTACAACCTCAACTTATTTTTGCATCTAAAGAAGAAAATATAAAAGAACAAGTTGATGCACTAAAGAAACAATACAAAACTATCATATTTGATATTTGTAATTTAGAAGATAATTATTCGATGATTGAAAAAATTGGCAAACTCACCAATACAGAAAAACAAGCACAAACAATTATCCAGCAAACTAAACATAATTTTGATGTTTTTAAGCAAAATAACAAAGCCTCTCTTCTTCCTGCTTTATATCTGATTTGGAAAAAACCGTATATGACTGTTGGAAAAGATACATTTATCCATGCGTTGTTAGAACAATTAGGTGTTCAAAATATGTTTGCTCATCAAACGCGTTATCCAATAATTCATAATTTACAAACCTCGTATTTTGATAAGTGTAAATTGGTATTTCTTTCTTCAGAACCTTATCCATTTAGTGAAAAACATATCAAAGAATTCCAAACACAATTACCCAATGCAAAGATTATATTGGTTGACGGCGAATTTTTTTCTTGGTATGGCAGCAAAATGCTGGAAACGCCAACTTACTTTCAACAATTACTCGAAAAAATCAACATCGACTAAAAAAACTTGCTATTCAACTTTTGCCACTACTTTCTAATGTTTATCTTTGCGGAGAAAAAAATAAACAAAAATGAGCCAATACGCAGCACTTTTAGGAGAAGATAGAGCAAAGTATTTATTAGAACATACATCTAAAACTATCGACAAATCGTTATTGCATTTGCCAAGTGCCGATTTTATTGATAAAATTTGGATACAAAGTAATAGAACGCCTCAAGTTTTGCGTAGCTTGCAACAACTTTACGGAAACGGAAGATTAGCCAACACAGGCTTTGTTTCTATTTTGCCGGTTGATCAAGGTATAGAACATAGTGCCGGCGCAAGTTTTGCTCCAAATCCAATTTATTTCGATTCAGAAAACATAGTAAAATTAGCTTTAGAAGGCGGTTGCAACGCAGTGGCTTCTACTTATGGCGTGTTGGGTTCTGTTGCAAGAAAATATGCGCACAAAATTCCATTTATCGTAAAAATAAACCACAACGAATTTTTGACTTATCCTAATTCTTTCGACCAAATTATGTTTGGAACAATTAAAGATGCTTGGAATATGGGCGCTGTGGCGGTTGGTGCTACAATTTATTTTGGCTCTGCAGAATCAAAGCGACAAATTGTTGAAGTTGCTAAAGCATTCGAATATGCTCATGAATTAGGAATGGCAACCATTTTATGGTGTTATACACGAAATAATGCATTTAAAAAAGATGGAGTAGATTATCATACAGCAACCGATTTATCTTCGCAAGCCAATCATATCGGTGTAACTATTCAAGCAGATATCATCAAACAAAAGTTGCCAACTTTAAATGGTGGTTATACAGCTTTAAATTATGGGAAAACACATCCAAAAGTTTATTCAGAATTAACAACAGAACATCCAATTGATTTAACGCGTTATCAAGTTGCCAATTGTTATATGGGTCGTGCAGGTTTAATTAATTCTGGTGGAGAAAGCAAAGGACAAACCGATTTAGCAGAAGCAGTTGAAACTGCTATTATTAATAAACGTGCCGGTGGTATGGGTTTAATTTCAGGAAGAAAAGCATTCCAAAAAGATGTAAAAGTTGGAATTGAACTTTTAAATGCTATTCAAGATGTTTATTTAGATGAGCAAGTAACTATTGCTTAGTTTTCTTCTTTTCATATTTATATTTACGATTGATTTATCTTGAAATCATTAATCTAAATGCATGCGATTAATTCATCTCATCATAAAATGGTATTTTGCTATTTTTCATTTGATTAATGTCAATTAAGTTAATTTTTTCTTAAAATTACTTGACAAGTAAGAAATGTTTTAGTAATATTATATCGAGATTCATTCATAAGTAACCAAAACGACGCAACATAGATTTATTTTTACCCGATGACTCTCAAAAGGATAGTTATCATAAAAACCCCCTACAGAAACATTGAGAACCCTTGTAATACAAGGGTTTTTCATTTTTTAAGAATATTGTATAAGCAAAATTGATTGGGAATTATTCGCAAGGATTAAAAATCTTTACTGCAAAACCATCTACAGGCTCACCTGAAATAGGTTCATAATTGATTTCAGCATTATAAAAAGAAATTCGAGTATTGTAATTTAAATTGCATTCATCTATTGGTGCAACTGGTTTAGTATCTCCAAACGCAACAGGCACTAATCGATCGCAAGAAACACCTCTTGTAGTTAAATAATAACTAATCATGGCAGCTCTTTGTAAACTTAATTTCAAATTTTCTTCCGGTGTTTTTTCAGAATATACATGTCCTTCAATTCGAAATTTAGTGATATATGGCGTTTCTTTCAAATATTCAGCGACAAAATCCAACATTGGATCATTTTCATCTTTCACATCATAATCATGTGAATCAAATTGAATTTTTGTCGGAAGAATTAATGAGTTATTTTGGATTTTAAAAGATGATTTTGCGTTAATAGTAATTGTTGCAAAAACACATAAAACAATAAAAAAGAGGGTTTTTCTAAACATTATTTTTTCATTTTCATAAATATCGGAAGAATCTGAATTTTATTTTACGCGAAATTGTTAGAAATATGTGAAAAAAGGCTTATTTAAGACTTAAATTGCTCTTTTTTATACCATAAAAGAAATAAATCAATAAGCCAATAAGCATCCAAACTAAAAATCGAATCCAGTTTATTATTCCTAACGTAGAAACCAAATAACTGCAACTTAGAAAACCAAGTACCGGAATCAGCGACCAATTATTGAGGTATGTTTTTATGGAAACATAAATTGCAAGTAATAAAAATAACCAAAATGGAATTTGGTGCTTCCATACTTCAAATCCTTGTTCAAAAGGAAAAGTATCAGAAATATTTTGAGGAGATTTTAAAAAGAAATACAAACCTAAAATAAGCAAAATCGGAACAATATATTTACCGTTAATATATGGCGTTTTAAATGTAGGATTATGCTCTTGTTTTATTTGTCCTTTGTCTCGTTGTTGTAAAATAATAATTCCACCGCAAACTAATATAAAAGCAAATAGAGTTCCAATACTACACATATCTGTAACCAATGCTGAATCTAAAAATAAAGATGGAATGCCAATAATGATGCCAGTAATAATAGTAGCAAATGAAGGCGTTCTGTATTTTGGATGTATGTTTGAAAATTTCTTAGGCAATAAACCATCGCGGCTCATGCTCATCCAAATTCTTGGTTGTCCAATTTGAAAAACTAACATCACACTTGCGGTTGCAATTAAAGCACTAAAAGCTATTAGTCCACCAATCCAATTTAATCCCACTTTTTTAAATGCATCAGCTAAAAAGGCTTCTGAATTTAGTTGTGTGTAATGTACCATTCCTGTTAAAACTAAAGCTGTTGCAATATATAATACAGTTGATATTAACAAAGAATAAATCATACCTCGTGGTAAATCACGTTGTGGATTTTTACATTCTTCTGCTGTGGTTGAAATAGCATCAAATCCTATATATGCAAAAAACACAGCAGAAACGCCTTTTAAAACACCACTTACACCATTAGGCGCAAATGGAATCCAGTTTTGTGGATTGACATAAAACAATCCTATTAAAATAACAATTAGAATGACTGCTACTTTAAAAACTACCATTCCATTAGCAAAGCGCTTGCTTTCTTTTATGCCGATATATACTAATAATGTAATGAATAAATTGATAAAAAATGCCGGAAGATTTAAGATAAAAGGAATACCAAAAATTTTTGGTGCCGATGCCCAAAGTGCCGGAATATTACTTTTGGCTTCCATAAATCCTGTTGTTAAATAAGGAGGCAAAACGATACCAAATCCATGTAAAAAACTTGTGAAATTTCCACTCCAAGAAATAGCTACTGTAATATTTCCAATGGCATATTCTAACAATAAATCCCAGCCAATAATCCAAGCAATTAACTCACCGAAAACAGCATAAGAATACGTATAAGCACTTCCTGAAACCGGAATTCTCGAAGCAAATTCGGCATAACAAAGAGCAGAAAAACCGCAGGCAATTGTAATGCCAACAAAAAGCAAAGAAACAGCCGGTCCGCCGTCAAAACAAGCACGACCTATAGTTGAAAAAACGCCGGCACCTATTAATGCAGCGATGCCTAAAACGGTTAAATCACGAACGGTTAAGTTTTTATTTAATTGACCGGAATGTCCGTTTTTATTATTAGTCTGTTCTTCCACTTCTTTTAAAATGGATTCTACAGATTTTGTTCTAAATAAATTATTCCAATTCATTTTTGAATTTTGATAAAGATACTAAAATCTAAAAATAAAAACGGCAATCAAAAAGATTGCCGTTGGTGACCCCGCTGGGGCTCGAACCCAGGACCCACTGATTAAGAGTCAGCTACTCTACCAACTGAGCTACGAAGTCGGACTTCAAAAATAAGAATTTTTCGGGTAAAAATCTGATTACAAACTTTTATATAGTTGAGGTATTTTAAAATCTTTATTTGATTTTTTTAATATACCCACTGATTAATCCCGTAGTTACGGGATACCAACTGAGCTGCGAAGTCGGGCTTCAAAAATAAGAATTTTTTGGGTAAAAATCTGATTACAAACTTTTATATAGTTGAGGTATTTTAAAATCTTTATTTGATTTTTTTAATATACCCACTGATTAATCCCGTAGTTACGGGATACCAACTGAGCTACGAAGTCGGACTTCAAAAATAAGAATTTTTTGGGTAAAATATTGATAAAGCATTTTTATAAAAAAATCATTGATAAAAACGTTTGATACCGGAAGTATCTGTCAATGCTTTCATAAATGCGATTAAATCTTTCTTTTCTTGATCGGTAAGATGTAAGCGTTTGTTTTGCAATGTTTGGTTCGGAATATCTAAACGCAATCCAAGTCCACCGCCATGTTCATAAAACTCTATTACTTCTTCCAATGTTTTAAACCCTCCATTATGCATATATGGTGCTGTGATATCAATATTTCTTACTGTTGACGTTTTAATAGAATGTTTAAAATCCGGAATTTCAAAAATTTTATATTTTCCAATATCGGTATCTAAAACCGGATGAATAGTATCGAATGTTTGTGTTACACCTAAAACTTCCGATTCTGCAACGCCATAAAATGGCGGCGTGTTTCCGAAAAATGTCGGCGCAAAATGACAAGAACCACATTGACCTTTCCCCATAAATACATTAAATCCGCGCTTTACTGCAGCATCTATTTTTTTGGTTTCACCACGCATATATTTATCAAATGGAGAATTTAAAAAAATAAGTTGACGCTCAAAATCAGAAATACATAAATTTATTGTAGATAATGCGATGGCATTTTCTTTATATTGTGGAAACGCAGAATTAAATAATCGAATATATGTTGTATCAGCTTTAAGTTCTTTTACAATATGTGTATAATCGTGATTAAATTCTTCAGGATTAGAAACAACTTGGTCAACTTGAGTTTCTAAAGTAACTGCACGTAAATCATAGAAATAAGAAGCTTGAAGAGCAGCATTTAGTAAGGTCGGTGTATTGCGTTCTTGAAATTTATCAGGTTTATTGGTAATTGCTGTTTTTAATTTATCTGTAAAAAATTTCTCAGGCTGATGGCAAGTAGCACAGCTCATCTTTCCATCTTTCGACAAACGTGTATCAAAAAATAATTTTTTACCTATTTCTGAATACAACGGATTATTTGGATAATACTTATCGCTGGCATAAAATTTTGCATCTAAGAAATCTGTGTCATAAATTGTTTTAGCATCGAGGTTAACCGCTCTAAATACTTCGTTTCTTTGGAGATTTGGGATATTAAGTTCAGCTTGAAATGCTACTATATGTTGGTTCAGCGGTTGTAAGTATTTTTTAATAAAGTAAAGCCTGTCAATTGTAGAAAACGTATGCTTATTCAAGTATGTATTAGTAGCATCAAATGAAGCTTGCATTTGCTTGAATTGCTTGTCATTTCCTGAAGTATGATAAAGCGAAAGTATATGCTGAATTGTTTTTAAACTTGCTTCTATTTCAGGTGTGATATTCCGTAAATCCGGTGAATCAAAAGACACTAAACTTAAAGTTTCAATACGAATTAAATGAAATCGAATTGCTTCAAAAATATAAGTATCTTTTAAAGTTGCATTTTTTAAAATCAAGTAAAAAGCTAAAGTTCTGTATTTTAATTTTCGAGTAAGTTGCGTTAAACTCTCATAATCTATTGAGTCGGCAAACAACTCACTTTCTACTACTTGCAAGCCTTCAGGTTTTAAGTTAGGATCATATCCATATTCCATTTCAATGGCATTTGCTCCATTAAAAAAAGGATATCGATTATTGTCGTAATATTCGAGGATGAATTCAATCTTTTTAAAAGAATTTCTCATTTCTATAAATCGCTCAAGTAATGCGTCCGCATTGGCTGTGTCATCAATTAAAAATTGAAACGTGTCTAATTGAGCCGAAAAATTTCTAGTATTTGTTAAGCAGATATCTTTAACTTCTCCAACCGGTGAGGATTGTTTTGTAAATGCTCCAAGAAATAATAAGAATGAAAGTAAGACAAAACTAATAAGTATCGTTTTACTTCTTTTATGCTTGATGTTTTTCATTCAATTATGAAAATAAAAAAAATTAGATAAGAAATATCTTGTATAATGTTAACGAATAATCAAACATAAAAAAAAGAAAATACCTTTGCAACAAATTAATGTTGCATTTGTTTGCATAGAAAATAAAATATGAACGACAGATTTAATCCGATTTGGTTTCTTGTTCCGGTGGCTATTCTAATTTTTGTAGATATTTATGTATTCCAATCTGTTCGAAGTATTTTTGCTCATTCAAAAACAAATCATCAAAAAATTGCTTACACCTTTTATTGGGCATTATCTTCTATTACTTACATCGCATTTATTTTATTACTAACAAAAGACTATTACACTTGGCATGGTTGGGATAAAAACTTATTAGTTGGCTTTGCTCAACTCATTTTTCTTGGAAAATTATTTGTTCTTCCATTTTTATTAATAGATGATATTGTTCGTTTAATTCGATGGATATTTAGCTGGTTTGCTACCAATTCAATTTCTACTCAACCCAATGGAATTTCTCGACTACAATTTCTAAATAAAATGGGATTAATTGTTGGTTCTATGATGTCAGGTGCCTTATTGTACGGCATTCTTCGCGGTGCATATAATTTTAAAGTAAGAAAAATAAAATTAGAAATTCCAAATCTTCCGGAAGAATGGAAAGGTTTGAAAATCGTTCAATTTTCCGATTTACATATCGGCAGTTTTGCAAACGAAAAACCGGTTCAAAAGATCGTTGATTTAATCAATCAACAAGAAGCGGATATCGTCTTTTTTACCGGCGATTTAGTTAATAATTTATCCGGTGAACTACAGCCTTATATTTCAATTTTAAAAGAAATAAAAGTCAAAACGAAAATATATTCAATTTTAGGTAACCATGATTACGGTCATTATAAACGATGGGATTCCAAGGAAGAGATGAAAGCTAATTTCAACAACTTATTAAAAATTCAAAAAGAAGATTTAGGTTGGGATTTGTTGTTAGATGAAAATCGGATTTTAGAACGCAATGGTAAGAAATTAGCAATTATTGGCGTACAATATATTGGTCATTCACTTCGGTTTGCACAAATAGGAAATTTAGCTAAAGCTTATGAAGGCGCACAAGATGCTGAAGTACAATTGTTGCTTTCACACGATCCGACACATTGGGATAAAGAAATTTCTATAAATAAAGACTATCAAAAAATCCAAGCAACATTTGCAGGCCACACGCACGGATTTCAATTTGGCATAGAAATTCCGGGTATAAAATGGAGTCCGGCAAAATACATGTATCCACATTGGGCTGGCTTATATAAAAACAAACATCAATATTTATATGTAAATCGAGGTGCCGGTTTCTTAGGATATCCAGGACGATTAGGTATTTCTCCTGAAATTACTGTTTTCCAATTAGCATAAAAAAAGTTGGCTAAGAGTAGCCAACTTTGGACGGTTAATAAATTTTACTTTCTATACTTGCAGTTCGGGTTTTTATGCTTCCAGAAAGCGTCCGTCGGGTGTTTACGTTTCGAGTTTTTTTGTTTCTAAAATTAAGTAGGTTTTTATGTTTCCTGACTTTAAGGGTTTGGGTTAGGATTTTTATGTTTCTTTTCTTTAGGATTGTCAGGTTTATTTTTTCGATTTAATTAGATTAGGATTTTTATGTTTCTACACGATTAACGTTTTCCTACTTCGTCTTCCGTTATGATGAATTGCTGATAAGTAAATTGTCGTACGAATGTTTTATTTTGCATTTTGTTCGACTTAGCTACGTAATCCATTTGTTGTCTTACGATGTCTTTTATTATTTTTTTCATCTTATTCATTTTTATTCAGTTTAGGTTTTATGAATGTTTGTTTGTTTTGATAATGTAAAGTTATTGGCAAAGACTTGAAGTTATCTGAGCAAATAAGGCAAAATTGTGACATCCTTATTTCCACACAAGTGGATATCAATAAATCTATATACAATTCTTTAAGTGTAATATTATAGTAAAGACTTAAAGATAATTTATGGAGCAACTCATCGAATTGGTTAATATCATTAATAAAAGAAAACTTAGTCAAGTAGAAATTTTAGATAAATCGCTTATTAGCAGAAAAGATACTTTGTTTTCCAAACTATATGATGGCATAGCAAATGGAGAAATCTTGACAGACAAAGATGCTGTACATTATTTGTACAATAGCAATGGTGATGATAAGAAAGATAATGCCGCTTTCAGGAAACTTAAATCAAGATTTAAAACCCGATTACTCAACACACTTTATTTTATTGATGTCAATAATTCTTCATCGAACGAAAATAGTAGAAAAGATTACTTTGAATGTGTCAATAGTTTGTATTTAAGTAATATTTTATTGCGTTACACCGAAAATAGAAATGCCTCTATAAATATTGTAATAGATGCTTATTCGACAGCCAAGAAAAATAACTTCTTCGATATCTTAAAAGAATATTCTTATAAATTATTGGTGCATTATGGTATGACCGGAAATCAGAAGAAATATAACGAAGAATACAAAGCTTATTTGCATTATACTAAAGAATATGAATGGGAGCAACAAGCACAAGTGATTTATACAAAAGTAATGATGACTGTTCATTATACAAAACAAACCTTACAAGAACGAAAAACAATCATTCAGGATTGTATAAAAGAAATTGAACAAATTTCCTCTAAATCGAAATCATTAGTTGTTTACTTTATTTACATTCGAACGCTTTTGTTTTATTATGAGATTATTGGCAATAATGAAAAAATAACGGAAACATGCGATAAATATCTCAAGCAATATAAAAAGTATTACACTTCTATTCTTGCTCCAACATATCGAAATACTATTCGAATCTATAAGATAAAATCCTTGTTTGATGAACGGAAATATGAGAATGCGTTGGAAACCATTCTTCAAGCTGAAGAAGATGCTAAAGGTGCGAGTTTTTTAGCAGTAAAAGAATTTGAGATTAAAATCTATTTAAATACTAAAAACACGATTGCTGCACGTAAATTAATTCAGCATCTAATTAGCAATAATCAATATAAAGTCTCCTCGCCTATTTTAAAAGAACGATGGTTTGTATATAATGCATATTTGGAATTTTTAGAAAACTATCTAGAAAACGGAAATTATAAATTCAGTCTATCGAAATTTGTAAACGATATTCCAATTTTATTTCAAGATAAATCTGGATTTAATTTATCTGCAAAGATAATTACTCTATTATTTCATATCGGCAGAAATGATTTGGATAACGCTACTCAACATGTAGAAGCTTTGCGAGTTTATCAAAATAGACATTTAAAAGATGATAGCTCTGTTAGATGTAATCTATTCTTGAAATTATTGATGATGATGGAGAAAAAGAGTTTTAACTATAAAGAGTTAAGTCAACTGAGCGAACATAGCTTATTGAAAGAAATGTACAGGCAACAGATTGTTCAAGAAGGTGAAATAATTTTTTATGATTTACTATGGGAAATTCTTTTAGATATACTTCACAAAAATGATTTGAAAATCTTGGGAGTTATAAAATAAAAAACGGGCAAGCTTTGCACTTACCCGTCAGACCCTAAAGTCTAGAAACATAAATCCCTACGACAAATTTAGTAAGCATTTTTCAAACTCCAAACAATTTTATTTTTTTTTTGAAAAAGTTAACATTAGCTTATAATTGGATATTATTTTTAAAGCTATCCATACTCAAAAATGTATCTATATAACATTAGAAATCAACAAAATACATAAAGCAATAAATTTATATAGGATAAATAATATTTGTATATACAATTATATATTAAACAAAAAAGGTGAGTTAAAAAACTCACCTCTCGACCAAAAGTCAAGAAACATAAAAAACCCCTTTTTCTTAATTTATATTTATTCTATTTTCTAGTTTTATCCTATTCTACTAATTAGAGTCATCAGAATGAAAAAAGGTTACAAGGTTCTTTATTTTTTTTCAAAAAAAAACGCAGTCAATAAAAACTGCGTATTCTAATTTGTAAGATTTTGATTAATATTATTTAGCTACAGCCACACTTCGAGTTTCTCGTATTACAGTAACCTTTATTTGTCCGGGATAAGTCATTTCATCTTGTATTTGTTGTGCTATTTTAAATGAAATTTCTTCGACTTGTTTGTCATCTACTTTTTCGGCTTCTACTAAAACACGCAATTCTCTTCCAGCCTGAATAGCATACGCTTTTTGTACACCTTGATACGAAACTGCCAACTTTTCTAATTCGTCGATACGTTTCATGTAGCTTTCCATAATTTCGCGACGTGCCCCCGGACGAGCGCCAGAAATAGCATCGCATGCTTGTATAATTGGAGAAATAATAAAGAGCATTTCCATTTCGTCGTGGTGCGCACCAACGGCATTCACAATTACAGGTGCTTCACCATATTTTTCGCACAATTTTGCACCAAGCAATGCGTGTGATAATTCCGGATTTTCATCTGATACTTTTCCAATATCATGTAATAAACCGGCGCGTTTTGCTTGTTTGGCATTCAAACCTAATTCACTTGCCATAATCGCACATAAGTTGGCTACTTCGCGTGAATGTTGCAATAAATTTTGTCCATAAGAAGAACGGAAACGCATTTTACCTACTAAACGGATCAATTCAGGATGCAATCCGTGAATACCTAAATCAATAACCGTGCGCTCGCCTATTTCCATAATTTGTTGCTCCAATTGTTTTTCAGTTTTGGCAACCACTTCTTCAATTCTCGCCGGATGGATACGTCCGTCTGTAACTAAGCGTTGCAATGACAAGCGTGCAATTTCTCTTTTATAAGCATCATAGCCGGAAATCACAATAGCTTCCGGTGTATCATCTACAATAATTTCAACGCCTGTTGCGGCTTCCAATGCTCGGATATTTCTACCTTCACGGCCGATAATTTGTCCTTTTTGTTCGTCGCTGGAAAGATTAAAAACAGAAATGGTATTTTCGATTGCAGTTTCTGCTGCGGTTCGTTGTATAGTTTGTATGATAACTTTTTTCGCTTCTTTGTTGGCTCTCAATTTGGCTTCATCAATTTCATTTTTGATAAACGCCATTGCATCAGTTTTAGCTTTACTTTTTAATTGTTCTACCAATTGGGCGCGCGCATCTTCTGCTGATAATTTAGCTACTTGCTCTAACTTGGCAATATGTTCAGCATGTGCTTTCTCTAATTCTATTCGTTTTACATTAGCTGATTCAATTTGATCATTGAGTTTATTTTTCAATAACTCATTTTCTTTTTCTTGTTTGCCGGCATTAGCTAATTTGTCACGCAAAGATTGCTCTGTTTGCTTAGCTCTATTTTCTGATTCTTGAATTTTGCGATTCTTATTTTCAATTTCTTTATTGTGTTCTTCTTTTAACTTTAAGAAATGTTCTTTCGCTTCCATCATTTTATCTTTCTTAAATGATTCGGCGGTGTTATAAGCTTCTTTTCGAATAAGTTCAGCTTCTTTGTTCGCTTTTTCTTCTAATGCTTTTGCCTTTGCCTCAAGAAGTTTTGCTTCAGAGATTTGTTTTTCTACGTTGGCTTTCGAGAGTAATTTTCCTAATACAAAGCCAATTATTACAGCTACTACAGCTACAATGATGGTAATTATTAATAGATCCACTTTTTTTTGTTTTAATGCAATTCTTTAAATTGCTGTTATAAATAATTTATGTTGATTCATTTTTCGGTTGAATCTAATCCGTAAGTTGTTTATCATTAGAAACAACTTAAATATGAAAGTACACCTTATTCAAGAATGTACTGTTCTATTTTTTACACAGCAATAGGATAACTTTGGAATCAGAAGAAAGTGATGCCTAATTCTTTATCTAAGAGAGCTTCCAACTCATCTAATTTGGCATCTATATTGGCATTGGTAGCTTTGTTTTTGTTTTGCAAAACCTCTGCGGTCGATTGTAGAGCAATCATCGACAAGAAATCTTGTCTATCACGCGTGAGTAATGATTTCTGGTATTCGGCAATTTTATCATTAATATCTTTTGCGGCTTGGCGCACGTAGCCTTCTTCGTCCGTTGAAACTTTTAGTTTATACGGGCGACCTGCAATTAATAGATTTATATTGAGTTGTTCTGCCATTACTGAATCAATTTTGCCAAACATTCATCAATCTCTACCATAAAAACTTTCAACTGTTGTTTGGTTAGTGCTCTTTCTTTTTCAGACAAATGCACTTCTTTTGCTGCTTTTATATATTGTATTTGTTCTTTTAATGTTTGAATTTCTTTTTCTTTTTCGTTTCCAATTTTTTCTAATGCAATAATTTGCAATTGGAGTTTATTGTTATTTTCTTCCAACTGCTGATTTTTTTCTAAAATTAATTTAATTTTTTTAAAAATCCTTGCCCATTTATCATCAATCTTTGCCATTTTAACGAATTATTGCATTTAATTGTTTTTTATAAGCATCCATCAAGTTACTCATAATTTTTTCTATTTCAGCATCTTGTAGTGTTTTATTATCATCTTTAAACGTAAAACTTACAGCATACGATTTATTTTCTTTGCCGATTTTTTCATCTTCATAAATATCAAACAACTCAATATTACGTAAAATTTTCTTTCCGTATTGCTCGCCGATTAATTTTACATCAGCAAATTTCACATTTTTGTTTAACAAGAGCGCCAAATCACGTTTTACTGCCGGAAATTTCGATATTTCAGAATAGTTTGTTTTGACTTTTTCAGCAAGCTTTACAATCAAATCCCAATTAAAATCGGCAAAAAATACTTCTTGTTTGATGTCGAATGGTTTCAATAATTTTGGCTGTACTTTTCCAAACTCAACCAAAGTTTTTCCATTTTTTTGATATTTTAAAGAATAATTGAATAATTCCGAAGTTTCATTATCCAAAGCATCATCTACCAAAATTCCAATTTTAGATAAAACGATATCGACAATAGATTTCAAGAAATAAAAATCTGACTTCTTCCCTACTGTATTCCAATTCGATGCCGATTTATTTCCTGAAATAAACAATGCCAAATGATTTTTTTCTTCGTAGTTTTTTATTTCTAGTGAAGCTGAATTTTCTGTTTTATCTTTAAGTTGATAGGTTTTCCCGAACTCAAAAAATTTGATGTTGGCATTTTTATGGTTGATGTTATGCGCTATTGATTCTAAACCAGTAAACAACATATTATTGCGCAACACATCTAATTCTACATTTATAGAACTCAACAAACGCACCCATTTTTCTTGTTTTTGCGCCGTTGCCAATGCCTGATATTTCGACTTAGTGATGCTGTTGTTCATCATCTCATAAAAACCAATATCTACTAAAGTATCGGCGATAGAATTGTATAATTTTTCGGTATTATAGGCAGTTGAGAATTGAATACTTGCATTTACTTTTGTTGGAATAACCACATTATTGAACCCATACATTCTCAAAATATCTTCGATAACATCGGCTTCTCTCGTAACATCTGTGCGATAAGGTGGCACTAATAAATGAAGCTTTTCTTCATTCTCTTCTTTAATTATTATTTCTAATAAATCTAGAATTTTTTTGACATCATCTTTAGAAATATCGGCACCTGTTAAGCGTTTAATATTCTTATATTCTAATTCAACCGTGAAATGCTCAAATGTTTTATGCTCATTTTTATAAATAGCAGAAGCAATATTTCCACCTGCAATTTCTTGGATTAATTGTGCTGCTCGTAATAAGGCTGTTTCTGTACTATTTGGATCAATACCTTTTTCAAAATGCATCGCAGCGTCTGTTCGCCAAGTATGATGTGTGGAAGAACGACGAATCGTTTTTGGATCGAAATAAGCACTTTCTAAGAAAATCGAAGTCGTAGAATTTTTTACACCAGAATTTGCTCCACCATAAACACCAGCCATACACATCGGATTATTTTCGCCATCACAAATCATCAAATCATTTTCATCTAATTCAATTTTTGTATTATCTAAAGCAACAAAAGCTGTTTTATTCGGAAGATTTTTTACTACAATTTTATTGCCTTTAATTTCGTTTTTGTCAAACGCATGTAAAGGTTGTCCGTATTCATGTAAAACAAAATTGGTAATGTCAACGATATTATTGATTGGTTTTTGGCCGATAGCTTTCAATCTATTTTTCAACCATTCCGGCGATTCATCAACTTTAATATTATCGATTATTAAACCCAAATATTTCGGACAAGCATTTGTGTTTTCAACTTCCACTTTAAAATCAGAATTTGAAGAATCAGCATAAATCGGTTTGTTAATGCTTGGAAGATTTAAAGCAATATCTTTTTTATTTCTAAAAGATAAAGCCGCAGCTAAATCGCGGGCAACGCCGATATGCGAAAAAGCATCTGTTCGGTTTGGTGTTAATCCAATTTCTATTACATAATCTTTTTCGATATTAAAAATTTCAGACAAAGGTGTTCCTACTTTTGCATCATCAGCTAAAACCATAATGCCATCATGTGAAGTTCCAAGTCCGATTTCATCTTCGGCACAAATCATCCCAAATGACTCAACGCCTCTAATTTTTGATTTTTTGATAGCAAAAGAATCGCCTGAAACTGGAAATAACGTGGAGCCAACAAGTGCCACAGCTACTTTTTGTCCGACAGCCACATTTGGTGCACCACAAACGATTTGTAAAGTTTCATTTCCAACATCTACTTTACAAACAGAAAGTTTATCGGCATCAGCATGTTTTTCTTTTTCTAAGACATGACCAACAACAATTCCTTCCAAACTACCTTTTACAGATTCGAATGGTTCAATGCTTTCTACTTCTAAGCCAATATCTGTTAAAGTATGACAAAGTGCTTCATTAGATAAATCGAACGGAATATATGTTTTGAACCAGTTGAGCGAAATTTTCATAATCAGCAAAAATATAAAAAATAAGAGACAGAAATTAAAAAGAAAAGATTAAGATTTGTAAAGTAAACCTAATTAAGTAGATATTGAACTTCATTTTTTGAATTATATTTACTTTACAAAAAATACTGCTATGCATGTTTATCTAGAAATTGCTATCCGTTGCATAATTATCTATTTATTTTTAATTCTATTATTTAGAGTTTTTGGGAAAAGAGAAATGACTCAACTTTCCATTGCCGATTTGATTCTAATTATTCTAATCAGCAATGCCGTACAAAATGCCATGGTTGGTGATGATTCATCTATTTATGGTGGAATTGTAGCAGCTGCTGTTTTGTTTTTTCTGAATAAAATATTGAGTTATTTATTATTTCGATACAAAAACATTAGAAAATTTATTCAATCAGAGCCAATTATGCTGATTTATAATGGAAAATATATCAGAAATAACATAGACAAAGTAATGATTACGGAAGAAGAGCTTGAGCAAGTTTTAAGAGAACATGGAATTAATAACATTCATGATGTGAGTTTGTCAATGTTGGAAACTGATGGAAATATCAGCATTATATCAGGGAAAGATGAGCAATTGAAAAAATCAAAACATAATAGAAAAAGTAATACTAAGAAAACTGACTCTACTACGACTTCTTAATATTTGCTTTTATAAAATCGCTGACTAAAAATGCTAATAATTTTCCTATAGTTGGCGACGAATTTTCATTTTCTAATTGCGCAGCACCTTCGCAAATATGTAAGTACGAAACTTCTCTTTGTTTAGCAATTTGAGTAATCATTTTTCGCACTTGATTAACAGAAAACCCACTTGGCGACATTGCACTTGATACTATATTTTCGATAACATCGACATCAACTTCTAAACCGATAGAATTTCCATTTGTAAATGCTATACTTTGTTGAATGGCTTCATCTAATGTATATTTTTCTTTCAGAAAAATATCTTCACAAAAGTGCAATTGAATATTTTTATTTTTTTGGATAGAAGTCAATAGTTGCTGCGATATATAATTTTCCTGAACACCCACAACTGCATATTTTTCGATAAAACCCTCGTGCATTGCGTAAGAAAAACCATTACCTGAATGTCTGCCTTCTATGGCTCGAAAATCAGTATGTGCATCTATGTTTATGACATTTATTTTCTGTTTAGAATTGTTGTTTTTTTGTTGAAGTGCTATAGCTGCACCTTTACAGTTTCCATAAGCATTATTATGTCCGCCGCCAATTATAATTGGAATTTTATTGGCTAAAATAATTTTTTGAATAACAGGATAAACTAATTCATCAATTTCGGAAACGCAATCGCGAAGAAATTCTATTGATTTGTTTTTAATTTTTTCTTGAAAAGAAGAAAATTCAAACGCACCTAAGAGCAAAATATCTTCAGCATTTAAAAATTGATTATGTTGAATATTTAAGAAAGAAAATAAAAAAGATTTCCACGCTGTTTCTGTTCCACCAATTCCAAAATTTGCTTTTACTCCTATTGATTCCGGAATACCAATAATTACATATCTTGCAGAAGATTGTTGCAATTCAGTTTCCCAATTTTTTTCATCAGAAATGGATAAAATTTTTTCACCTAACTTCGTTTCTCCTGTACGTAGTTTTGTAAACGCTAAAGATTTTTCTTTCTTGTAGAAATCAAAAAATTGCATAAAATAAAGGTAAGGATTTTTGAATGATGAAAAACAAGAAACAATTATATTTCTTGCAACTCTCTTGTACTTGATTTGATTGTCTCTTGTTTTATTGGTGTTTCTGTCATCTGGTCAATACTTTCCGTTATCGGCGACGTTTTGAAAACCCAATATTTTTGTAGCATAAAATTGAAACAAATCGATACAATTAAATCTACTATAATTCTCGTTATTTTATAATCTAAATGCAATAACGCAGTCAAGAAAACCGTTCCGTTGGATTTCAACAAAATACTTCCGGCTACTACAATATAAAATTTTATTAGTTGACTGGTTAAAGATGGTTTCCTCGATTGGTATGTCCAATATTTATTAATGGAAAAATTGATAACCGCACCAACTAATCCACCAACTACAATGGCATTTCTTACAGACAAATGCATCAATTCTACGCACAACACCATGATGCCATAATCGCATAAACCTCCAACAAATGCTGAGATTTGTGCTTTTCCAAATATCAATATGGATTTTTTCTTAAGCATTTTGTTTTGCAGCTTCAGCTTTTAATCTTTTTTCTTCGGCATCGCGTGCATTGCCGGATTGAAGTAGTTTATAAGTATCTACCAAATTGATGATTAAGAATAAAATATTACTATATAAGGAAAAATAAATTAACACATTTCCAAAATACCATTCAGCAAGAATAACTAAACAAAGTAAAATACGCACTTCTGTAGGTCCGATTGGACCAGGATCAATCGAGTATTTATCAGTAATTTTATATTTTAATTGAGCTACTAAAACGATCCAACCGTAATTGCAAGCAAACAAGAACACATAAATCTTGTAAGCATCATCAATATATAAATAGAAGCCTAAGCTCATGAACACGAGAGAAAGCCAATCCATAATACAATCTAAAGCAAAACCATACCATTTTCTTGGAATATTTCTATAATAAGCTATTCTGCCATCTAAAGAATCGCCGAACCAATTGATAGCAAATCCGACAATAGCCAACAACAAATAAATTTTATTTGCAGCTACATGAGCATAATAAAATGCAAAGAAGATTAAAAGTGTTCCTAACATTCCAATTGCTGTTAAAATATCAGGTGTCAAGAATTTTGGCATGACCCTACATAAAAATAAAAGTGTAGGTTGTTCAAGGTTTTTCAATAAGTTGGCTCTGTTTCTATCAATCGAGCCTTTTTGGTTTTTGTCTTCTCCTAATAAACTCATAAAAAAGAATTAGAACACAAAATTAGGTCAATAATGTTAGGAATTGATTAAACCGAAGTCAAATAAAGTTCACACAATGTTCAAATATGTGTAATAATATAAAATATACCTATTTATAGCTACTTAAATAAAGCTACCATTTAACATAACTCTATCTATAAATGAAGTTCCAAAGTTATATGGCAAGAAATTGATGGATGGAATTGATTTTGTAAAAATTAGATTAGCTCGTTTACCTTTGGTAATGCTGCCAACTTCATCTTGAACTTCCATGGCAAAAGCTCCGTTTATAGTGGCTGCATTGATGGCTTCTTGCGGTAGCATTTTCATTTGAATACAAGCTAATGACAAAACAAAATTCATATTTCCTGATGGTGCAGAACCCGGATTAAAATCGGAAGCTAAAGCTATAGCGGTATTGTTTTCTATTAATTTTCTTGCTGGTGGATATTGCATGCGAAGAAAAAATGAACAATTCGGCAATAAAGTTGCTATTGGCGATGAATGGTTGGATAATAATTGAATTTCTTCTTCATCGATTGTTTCTAAATGATCTACAGAAATGGCATTGCACTTCACTCCTGCTTGTACGCCACCCGAATTATTTAATTGATTAGCATGAATTTTTGGTTTTAATCCATATTCTATTCCGGCAAGACAAATTTGTTCCGTTTCTTCTTGTGTAAAAAATCCGACTTCACAAAAAACATCAATATAATCTGCAAGTTTTTCTTGCGAAATTAATGGCAACATTTCATTTATGATTAAGTCGATATAGGCTTTTCTGTTGGTTATATATTTTTCAGGAAATGCATGTGCGCCCAAAAGAGTTGCTTTTATTGGAATTTTATTTTGTTGTTTTAATTGCTGAATGACTCGCAACATTTTTAATTCACCTTCTACACTTAAACCATAACCACTTTTAATTTCAATCGCACCTGTTCCAAGCTGCATCAATTCATTTAATCGATGTTGTGCTTGTGCTAATAAGATTTCTTCTGACGTTTCATTTAATAATTTAGCTGAATTTAAAATGCCGCCACCTTTAGCTGCAATATCGGCATACGATAACCCTTTTATTTTATCTACAAATTCATTCTCTCGAGTTGCTGCAAACACTAAATGCGTATGACTGTCACACCAAGTTGGTAAAATTGATGCTTGTTTTACATCGTAAATTTCATGTTTAAAATCATCTTCTTTTAAATCCAACATCAATCCATAATCTTGGATTTTTTCATCTTCTATTTTGAGAAATGCATTTTCTAAAATCGGTAAATCTGCTAATGCACTTCCGCGAAGTAAAGCATTTTCTTCTTTAACATTAATCAAATATTTGATGTTGGTTATCAGCACAAAAACTAAATTATAATTCCAAATTTATTACCAACATTTTTAGCAATATCATAGCCCGCATCTGCATGTCTAAAAATGCCCATTGCCGGATCGTTAAACAACACACGACTCAAACATTCGTCTGCTCTTTCTGTTCCATCTGCCAATACCACCATTCCGGCATGTTGTGAATACCCCATACCAACGCCGCCACCATGATGAAAACTTACCCAAGTTGCACCGCCACTTGTATTGCTCAATAAATTCAATAAAGCCCAATCGCTAACGGCGTCGCTACCATCTTTCATCGCTTCAGTTTCTCTATTTGGCGATGCTACACTTCCGCAATCCAAATGATCTCTACCAATAACGATAGGTGCTTTCACTTTTCCTGTTCTTACTAATTCATTAAAACACAATCCGGCTTTTTCTCTTTCGCCTAATCCCAACCAACAAATTCGTGCAGGCAAACCTTGAAAAGAAATGCGATTTTGTGCTTGTTTGAGCCAATTTATCATACCAACATTTTCAGGAAATAATTCCATTAATGCTTGGTCGGTGGTGTAAATATCTTGTTCATCGCCACTAAGTGCTACCCAACGAAACGGACCTTTTCCTTCGCAGAAAAGTGGTCGAATATATGCCGGCGTAAAACCGGGAAAATCGAACGCATTTTGTACACCGCCTTCTTGTGCATACGCGCGAATATTATTGCCATAATCAAATGTAACGGAACCACGTTTTTGCAAATCCAACATTAACTGCACATGGCGCGCCATACTTTTTATAGCTTTTTCTTTGTATAATGTTGGGTTTGATTTTCGCAATGCTATTGCTTCTTCAAAAGAAATATCGTGTGGAACATAACCGTTAATTGGGTCGTGTGCCGAAGTTTGGTCGGACAAAATATCAGGAATAATATTATCTTCTTTTAATCGAAATAATAAATCGCCGGCATCCATTAAAACACCAATAGAAATAGCCTCGCCTTTATCTCTGGCACAAATTGCATGATTGCGCGCTTCTTCATAATTATCATACATAAAGTCGATATATTTTGTATCCAATCTTTTTTGTATGCTTGCTTTATTGACATCGGCACCGAGAAACGTTGCGCCACTCATTACAGCTGCTAATGGTTGCGCGCCACCCATTCCACCAAGACCTGAACTGACTAAAAGTTTACCTTTTAAATTTCCATTAAAATGCTGGCGACCACATTCCATAAAAGTTTCGTACGTGCCTTGTACAATACCTTGCGAGCCAATATATATCCATGAGCCGGCAGTCATTTGTCCATACATCATCAAACCTTTTTCTTTTAATTCGTAGAAATGTTCCCAAGTTGCCCATTTGGGAACTAAGTTAGAATTGGCGATTAATACGCGCGGTGCTTGTTCGTGAGTGCGTACAACTCCAACCGGTTTTCCACTTTGTATAAGCAACGAATGTTGCTCATCTAATTCTAATAAAAGTTGAATAATTTTTTGCAAGGATTCTACATTGCGTGCAGCTTGACCTATTCCGCCATAAACCACTAATTCGGCAGGATTTTCTGCAACTTCAGCATCTAAATTATTAAGCAACATTCGCAATGGTGCTTCGGTTTGCCAAGATTTTGCATGAAGCGTTGTTCCTCTTGGTGCTTTATATGTTGGATGTTTTGCGTATTGTTGAAGGAAATCTTGTACTTGCATAACTAATGAAGTTAATGGATTAACTAATACATTATTAAAAGTAAGAATTATTAAATAAAACAAGAAATTATGAGAAAAAATGCTTGGATTAAACAAGCATTATAAATTAAAATTCTTGGAATAGTTATCCCATTTTTCAATTACTTTTTGATAGTTTTCAGGCAACGGAACTTCAAAATACATTTCTTTATTGGTCTTCGGATGAATAAATCCTAAGCTTTGTGCATGCAAAGCATGATATGGCATTAATTGAAAACAATTCTCAACAAACGTTTTGTATTTGCCATACACAGTGCCTGAAAGAATTTGGTCGCCGCCGTAATTGTAATCGCCGAATAAAGTATGACCGATATATTTTAAATGCACACGAATTTGATGCGTTCTGCCGGTTTCTAATTTGCATTTTACTAAAGTAGTATAACCAAAACGTTTTAATACTTCATAATTGGTTGCTGCGAATTTTCCGATATGTTCTTCTTCAACAGCCATAAAAATTTTTCTATTGTTAGGATTGCGAACGATATTGCTTACAATTCTTCCTTGTTGATTTTCCAAATCGCCCCAAACTAAAGCAATGTAATGACGTTTTATTGTTCTGTCAAAAAATTGTTTGGATAAATATGTGAGTGCATTTTCTGTTTTTCCAATGATGATTAATCCGGAAGTATTTTTATCCAAACGATGCACTAAACCAGGCCGTGTAGCACCAGAAATTTCAGGTAAATCTTTACAATGCCAAAGCAAAGCATGTACTAAAGTACCATGAAAATTCCCATGTCCCGGATGACAAACCATACCGGCTTTTTTGTTGACTAATAATACTTCGTCATCTTCATAAACAATATCTAACGGAATATTTTCAGGCTCGACCGTATAATCCCAAACCGGATTAGGCAGAACCACTTGAACAATATCCGCCGGTTTTATTTTATAATTTGCTTTTATAGATTTTCCATTAACCAAAACACTTCCAGCATCAATAGCATTTTGTATGCGATTTCGCGAAGTAGATGAAATAGTTTCTGTGAGAAATTTATCAATGCGAATAGGCTCTTTGCCTTTATCTATCACAAAGCGATGATGTTCGTACAGTTCATCTTCTTCTTGTTCTTTATTGTCGGAAAATTCTAACACGTGGCAAAAATAAGATAAATAAGAAGGAAAATAAACAAGAAATAAAATGAAAAATTATGGAGCAACTTCGATTAGTTGAGCAGAAAATACAGCAGCAAATTTTTGAAGTAGAATTTCTTTCACTTGTAGCATTGTCGGTTTATCGTCTTTGTTTTTTAGTTCATTAGCAATAGAAGTAACGCCTTTATCTGTAAAACCACATGGATTTATTAAATTAAAATAACTCAAATCGACATCTACATTTAATGCAAACCCATGCATCGTTATCCAGCGAGAAGATTTTACACCAAATGCTGCAATTTTTTTTGGTTGTTTATCTATAATTGAATTTACCCAAACGCCTGTTGCATCTTCGATTCTATAACCTTCAATTTCAAAAACTTTAATAGTTTGGATGATCACTTCTTCCAATTGGCGCATATATTTTTTTAAATCGGAAGTAAAGAAATCTAAATCTAAAATTGGATAACCTGTAATTTGTCCTAAGCCATGAAAAGTAACATCGCCACCTCGATTGATATGAAAAATATCAATCTGCTTTTCTTTTAATAAAGTTTCGGGAATCAATACATTATTTTCGTTGGCTGATTTTCCTAAAGTAATAACCGGCAAATGTTCGCATAAATACAAAAAATGGGCATCATTATTAGATTGCCCATTCAGTTTATTATTAACTAATGTTTCGAATTTTTGTGTTTGAATTTCTAAGCTGTTTGCATACGCAATTTTACCTAAATCAATGACATGAACTTGTTGCATCAGCAATCATTTCTGAGAAAAAATTTAAAGTGGATTTTCTGCCAATCTTCCTTTTAATTTATTGATTACATCAATTTCAATAGCATCAATTCCATTCAATTCTGCTAAATAATATGAAACCCAATCGGTTAAATGTATCAAATACAAACTTCTGATGATGTCATGGTCGCCTTTTGAATATATTTCAATAACTTCACTCGCATATTTGCTCACTACTTCTTTTGTAAATTCCATACGAGCTTGATTGCGTTCAAAGTCGTGATTATTTCGTAAAAAGACGACAGCAATTTTCTCGTTTTTTTCATGCCAACCTACTAATTCATTATGATTCATTTCCGGCACAACATGATGCCAACATAACATTTTTGAATTCTCGTTGATTTGTTGACGGAAACGAATAGAAACACCTTCAAACTTAGCTGCTGAATAAATAACCGGAATTTTTCCACTTAATTTTTGAGCTATTTCTTTTGCTTGAGCTTTAATGTCTTCTTGTTCAGCTTCTAAAAGTGTAATTACCACATTCAAATATTCTTTAAAACCACCTTCAATCAAACCCAAATGAAAAAGTACATACAATAATTGCACAAACGATTGTCCGAACGCAGAACGTGGAGGCGCACCGCCATCAATTAATATATAATCAATATCATTCGTGTCTGCATATTCTTGTATCAAGCCACCGGAACAAATACAAACAATTTGCGCACTTTTTTTATAGGCTTGCATCAAGGCAGAAAGTGTTTCTTCGGTATTACCAGAATACGAAGAAATAATCACTAACGTATTTTCATTGACAAACGCCGGAATTTGATATTCTTTATTTACTGTAATCGGAACACTAATATCATCGCGCAATACATTAGAAATTATAGTGCCTCCAATTCCTGAACCACCTAAACCGGAAATTAAAATGTTTCTAATCGGGAATTTGCTTTTACCAAGTTTCGCAGCTTCACCTATTTGAATTGCGCGATTTAATTGAGCCGGAAATTCTTGAATTAAATCATCCATTTTCATAAAATATTTTTCAATTTTGAATGTAAAAAAACAAAAAAAAAATCATTCCTACTAATCTGCTATCTTTATTCTTCTTAAATTATGAAAAAGCAAGCAATAATTGGCAAAAATGGCGAGGATTTAGCAAAAGATTTCTTAATTAAGAAAAATTATTCCATACTTTTCAGTAATTGGCGGCATAAACGATCAGAAATTGATATCATAGCAAAAAAAGATAATCGGATAATATTTGTGGAAGTTAAAGTAAGAAATAATCAAAGTTTTGGTTTTCCGGAAGATTTTGTTGACAAAACAAAGATTAAAAAGATGCACGAAGCTGCCGATGCCTATATTGAAGAATTTGACTGGAAAGGCGAATTACAATTTGATATTATCGCCATAGAAAATGGAAATAAAATCACTCATTTTGAAGATGCTTTTTATTAATGCTTTTTATTTTGATTATCTTTGCACTTCAAAAAATAAAAAATGACTAACGAACAATATAAATCACTTCTGGAGAGAGTTGCTTCCTTCGGAAGATATCTTTGACGTCGCTAATAAAATTGAACAAATCAAAGACGACGAAGCCAAAACTTTAGCACCGAATTTCTGGAACGACCAACTTAAAGCACAAGCCTTGATGAAAGAAATCAAGCAAAACAAGCATTGGGTTTCCATTTTTAAAAATGTAGAAAATCAACTAAACGACTTAAACGTTTTAGTCGAATTTCAAGAATTGGGCGAGGCTACTGACGAAGAAATTGATGCACAATACGAAGCAATTATTGAGGCTTTAGATGAAAATGAGTTCAAATCTACTTTAAAAAATGAAGAAGATAATTTAAGTGCCATCATAGAAATCAATGCCGGCGCCGGTGGCACAGAAGCTTGTGATTGGGCAAGTATGTTGATGCGCATGTACTCGATGTGGGCAAACAAAAACGGCTATAAAGTAAATGAACTCGACTATCAAGCAGGCGATGTTGCGGGAATTAAATCGGTGGCGATGGAAATCAACGGCGATTTTGCTTTTGGTATGTTAAAAGGCGAAAATGGTGTGCATCGTTTGGTGCGTGTTTCGCCGTTTAATTCACAAGGAAAACGTATGACTTCTTTTTGTTCTGTTTTTGTGCATCCGGTTGTTGATGATACGATAGAAATTGAAATTAATCCGGCAGATTTAGAATGGGATGTTTTTAGAGCGCAAGGTGCCGGCGGACAGCACGTCAATAAAACAGAATCTGCGGTTCGTGTGCGTCATATTCCAAGCGGCATTGTTTGCGAATGTCAAACACAACGCTCGCAAATCCAAAATAGAGAAACAGCATTAAAGATGTTGAAATCAAAATTGTATGAAGCTGAGTTGCAAAAGCAATTAGAAGCGCGCGATGCCATTGAAGCACAGAAAATGAAAAACGAATGGGGTTCGCAAATTAGAAGTTATGTATTAGATGACAGATGGGTTAAAGATTTGAGAACCGGTTATAAAGTAACCAATCCTGATGATGTGTTAGATGGAAATTTGAATGGATTTTTCAAAGCATATTTATTACATAAAAGTAATTGATGGAAGAAAAGTTGATAGAAAATGTTGACTATTACATCAATGAAGATGGCAATTTTGTATTTACCAAAGCATATCATTTAAAACGTGGTTATTGTTGTGGAAACGGTTGTAAACATTGTCCTTGGAAAGATGATGAAGAAGAAAAATCCAAGCACAAACAAGCATAAATAAACCAAACTTACAGATATTTTTTATTCATTTTGAATGCCCAACAGTCGAACAATAACTTCTGTTCCTTCTATTTGGCTTAAAATAACTTTGGTTAAAACCATTAATGGAACAGATAAAAACATGCCATAAACGCCCCAAAGATATCCCCAAAATAATAAGCCTGTAATAACTGCTATCGTATTAAGTGCCGTTCTATTTCCTAAGTAAATTGGCTCAATAACGGATGACAATAAAAAATGAAAGGCATAAGATATTACAATTAATATAACAACTGTGTAGATTGAATTAAATTGTATTAATGCCATAAGAAAAACAGGTACAAGTCCGATAATTGCTCCAAAAACGGGCAAAAAGTTTAATACAAATCCTATAAAACCCCAAAAAAATGCAAATTGCAAACCAAAAGCCCAGCAAATAATGGCAACGCCAATTCCATATAATAAACTGATAATTAATTTCACTTTCATATATGAAACAATAGAATTTTTTACTTCTTCAAATGCTTTAATATAACGAGTGCTTTTGGCTTCGCCGCCGAGATACATAAAATAATTTTCGTATTTTAAAATACCTGAAAGTATTAAAACCAAATAAATGGCAGTCAATAATATTTCTTCAAAAAGAGTTCCTAATTTTCCGAAAATAGAAGAAGAATTATCCATAATAAATTCTGAAGAGATACCGGAAGTTACTTTGTCTAACAAATGAGTTAAGTCTAAAGGTTTTCCAATAATACGTTCATATAAGGTCAAAAATCCTGTTGATTTATCTTGAACTTGCGCAAAAATAAATTCTTTTTCTAAATAAATATCTCTTCCTGTTTGATAGATTACTGCGCCAACAATAAAAAACAACAGCAAAAGAAAAATCCAGATTATACTCACGCTCAACCAAAGTGGAAACTTGCGTTTTTCAAACCAAACTAAAGTAGGTTGCATCAACAATGCAATAAACATTGCCAAAAGCAAAGGCACTAATAATTCTTGCAATAAATGAAGAAGAAATAAAATGGTTATTCCAGCAAAGAAAATTAAGATTATTCGTATGGTTGATAAATCTCGTTCCATTATAGCCATTTTTTCTTTCTAAAAAAAGCAACAAAAACAATTGAACACAATATACACATCGACATCACGATAGTGAATGCAAAGCGATGATGTTGAAATGGCAAGTCGATATTCATACCATAAATGCCGGCAATTAATGTAGGCAACATCAACGCAATAGTAACAGCCGTTAAACGATTAACGACATGTCCTAAATTATTAGAAATAATCGAAGCAAAAGCGCCCATCATATTTCCTAAAATATTAGAATACACATTCGCCATTTCTAATGCTTGTGAATTGTCTATCAAAATATCTTGCAATTTTTCTTTCGCAAATTCATCTTCTTTAATTTCTAAAAAATCGTTGCGTTGAATTTTCAGCAAGACTAATTCATCAGCTCGTAAATCATTCACAAAATAAATCATGGCTTTTTGTAGATGTAGTAATTTATTTAATTCTTGATTTCTGCTGGAATAATTCAATTCTTTTTCAATCAATGAAATGCGTTTATTAATTTCTCTTAGATAATGCAAGAAATAATAAATATTACGTTCAAAAATTTTGATTACAAAATGTTTCCGATTTTGAATATCGCTATCTTTTACAATATTGCGTTCAAACCATTCAATCAATGGATTTTTCAACGAACAAACTGTAACAATCATATCAGGAACAATAATAATTCCAACCGGAATAGTAATATAAGTAGCTTCATCTTCTTTATCAAAACCTTCGTTTAAAATTGGTGTATTGATAACGATTAATTGCGCATTTTCTTGCTTTTCGTAACGCGAACGTTCGTACTGGTCGATACAATCTACAATATAAGAAAATGGAATAAGGTGTTTATTGGCAAAATTTTCCAACTCTGCCATATCAAATGGCGGTTCAATATTTATCCAACAATCTTTTTGTGCTTGTTGGATAATTTGCATATTCTCTCCTTCTCTTTTGTATATTTTAATCATTTGATTTCTTATACATTAATAATTCCTGAAAAAACTAAAGTTGCCGGTCCTTTCAACCAAATATCCGAAAATGTATTTGCATTTTGTACAAAGCTCACCGATAAAATTCCACCCGGCGTTTGAATAGAAATATTTTCTTTATTTCCGAATTTATTTGCTACGCTCAAAGCCACTGCAACCGTACCTGTTCCACAAGACAAAGTTTCGTCTTCCACGCCACGTTCATACGTGCGCATATATATATTATTGTCGATGATTTCTACAAAGTTAACGTTGATACCTTCCTTTGCGTATGTTTCATTATATCGAATTTGATGAGCTTCTTTTATGATATCTAATTTTTTTAAATCATTTAAAAACCGAACATAATGTGGCGAGCCTGTAAATAACTCAAAATCTTCTGTAGATATTGCATGGATATTGTTTACATCAATCATTTTCAACTCTACTTCATTCCCAGAAATTTTATATTCGTGTTCGCCATCTACTGCAATAAAAACGCCACTTTCTCCAACTAATTTCAAATGCTGCGCAAAAGCACAAATACATCTTCCTCCATTGCCACACATTGTTCCTTCTTTGCCATCTGCATTGTAATAAATCATTCTGAAATCATAAGCTTCAGCTGTTTCTAAAAGCATTAATCCATCTGCACCAATGCCGAATTTCCTATCGCAAAGTTGTTGAACTAATGAAAAATTTTCTTTTGGAAAGAATGAATTTCTATTATCAATCAAAACAAAATCATTTCCTGTTCCTTGATATTTATAAAAGTTGAATTGCATACTCAAAAGTACAGCATTACTTCAATATTAATTCAAAAAACGGATTAACTTTTTTTAACCAGCATCTTAAAAACATTGAGCTATAAATTTGTTCTTAGGTATATATTTTGTAATCATTCAAATAAAAAAGTTATATGAAAAAAATTGCAGGTTATTTTTTGATAGGCATTATTAGTGCATTTGCAGCATTAGCCATTTCTCATTTTTTTGCAAACAAAACAAAGTATTCATTTAACCAAAATTCATCCGACAACACAGCTTTTAAATTAGCAAGTTACAATGGAAACTTACCGAATGATGCATTTATTGGTGCAGCAAAAGTAAGTACACCGGCAGTTGTCCATATCAATACTAAAATTAAGCCTGCAAAATCGGATAAAAGTATGCGGAACATGAATCCGTTTTATCAATTTTTTGGCGACCCATTTGGTGGTTCACCATTTGATATGCCACAACAAGAACAAGAAGCATCAGGTTCTGGTGTAATCATTAGTGCTGATGGTTATATCGTTACCAACAACCACGTTATTGATGGAGCAGATGAAATTCACGTCAGTTTAAACGACAATAGAGAATACGATGCCAAAGTAATTGGTAGAGATGCTAATACCGATTTAGCAGTTTTAAAAATTGATGCAAAAGATTTAAACTTTCTTACGTTTGGCAATTCTGATGAAGTACAAGTAGGCCAATGGGTTTTAGCTGTTGGTAATCCATTTAATTTAGCTTCTACAGTTACAGCCGGAATCGTTTCTGCCAAAACAAGAAACATCAACATTCTTAGAGAAAAAGCCGGCAATTTAGCTATTGAATCGTTCATACAAACGGATGCTGCCGTAAATCCCGGAAATAGTGGTGGTGCTTTAGTAGATTTAAACGGCAATTTAATTGGAATAAATTCTGCTATTGCCACTCCAACAGGTTCGTATGCGGGTTATTCTTTTGCCATTCCATCTAATTTAGTTCAAAAAGTAGTAAAAGATATAATAGATTATGGCATTGTTCAGCGTGGTTTTTTAGGCGTTAGCATTCGTGATTTGGATGAAGAATTAGCAAAAGATTTAAAAATAAAAGAAATAAAAGGTGCATATATCGCAGAAGTAAATAAAGGTAGCGCAGCCGAAGAATGTGGAATTAAACGTGGAGATGTAATTTTAAAAGTGGGTGATGTAGAAATAAAAAATACAGCCGATTTACAAGAACATGTTGCCCGTTATCGACCTGGAGACAAAGTAAGTTTAGAGATTTTCAGAGATGGAAATATCATTACCAAAGATGCAATTTTAAAATCGAAAGAAAATACGACTGCATTATTAACTAAGAAAGATGAACCAAAATCAGGTAATGTATTAGATAATTTAGGCATCAAAGTAGAATCTTTGAGTAGCTTAGAAGCAAAAAAATTAGGAGTAAATGGTGGATTAAGAGTTACAGAAATTAATGATGGCATCATCAAAGAGAACACAGATATGCAAGTAGGTTTTGTCATTATTGGAGTAAACAATAGAGCCGTTTCAAGCAAAGATGATTTAATAGATTTAATAGAAGGAAATCAAGGAAATGGAATTTTAATTCAAGGAAAATATCCAAATCAAAACGGCTTAAAATATTACGCATTTGGTTATTAATTTTATTATTAAAAAGAAAACATTAAAGCTACAAGATTTCTCTTGTGGCTTTTTTATTTTTATCTTGTTTATAGATGTCGAATTCATTTTTTCAATTCAAACAATTTAGAATAGAACAAGATAAATGTGCGATGAAAGTATGCACAGATTCTTGCATTTTTGGTGCGTGGATTTCTGTTCCACATTCAACTAAACAAATCTTAGATATTGGCACAGGCACCGGTTTATTGAGTTTAATGTTAGCACAAAAATCTACAGCTAACATAACGGCAATTGAAATAGATAAAGATGCTTATGCTCAAGCAAAATTTAATTTTGAAAACAGCAAATGGAAAGAAAGCATATCAATTATTTTAGGCGATTTAAGAACTTATTCGTTTGATAAAAAATTTGATTTTATCATTTGCAATCCGCCGTTTTTTAAAGACAAAATTGTTTCTTATACTACAGCGGAACAAATTGCCAAACATTCCACGCATCTTCAAATTGAAGAACTGTTTTTTGCAATTGATAAGTTATTGCAGCAAGATGGAAAATGCGCTTTACTTTTTCCTTATTTTAGAAAAGAAGAAATTGAGAAAATAGCAGCTCAATATCATCTTCAATTAGAAAAAACTTTATATCTAAAACAAACTCCAAATCACGATTTCTTTCGATATATTGCCTTGTTTTCAAAAGATAAAGTTGAAAGAATAGAACATCAATCTTTTTCCATAAAAGACAAACAAGATTCATATTCTGAAGAAATTAAAAACTTACTCCAGCCCTATTATCTTAATTTATAAATAAAATTTGACTGAATTGATTTCATTTAAAGTTAGTAACTTTATGAAAACACCAGCAATGAAGCAATTTTTATTTTTCATCCTTTTCTCCACTTTTATACACAACAATGTTTCGGCAAATGGACCGATTGACATTACAGAGCGTTCTATGGTGGATACTTCATTAGTTCCTTTTTATCATGGCGTTGCATCAACAGATCCAACATCTTCTGCTGTTATCATTTGGACACGCGTTACGCCGGAAATAGAAGGTGCAGTTAATGGAACTTGGCGAGTGGCTTTAGATACAAACTTTACTTCGATAATAAAATCAGGAAATTTTACAGCCGACAGCACCAGCGATTATTGTGTAAGTATTGATGTAACAGGGCTTCAACCCAATACTTGGTATTTTTACGAGTTTACAGCTTTAGGTAGAAACTCATTGACAGGAAGAACGAAAACTGCACCAATTGGAGGTGTTAGTCAACTGCGTTTTGCTTTTGTTTCTTGCGCAAATTATAAAAATGGATATTACAATGTCTATAATAGATTAAAAGATAGAAATGACATTGATGCCATTTTACATCTCGGCGATTATATTTATGAATATTCAAATAGCTTAGCAGTTCGTCCAGGTCAGTTACCCGACCACGAAATAGTACAATTGGCAGATTACCGACAACGATATTCTTCACATCGTTTAGATCCTGCATTGATGCGATTACATCAGCAGTTTCCATTTATTACCGTTTGGGACGATCACGAAGTGGCAAATAATTCATATAGTACTGGCGCAGATAACCATCAACCTGCAACTGAAGGACCTTGGGCTATTAGAAAATCTGCCGGAGAACAAGCTAACAACGAATGGCTGCCTAAAAGATTAACCTACGGAAATGATATTACAAGAATTTGGCGCAAATTCAACTTTGGAAACCTTGCTGAATTATTTATGTTAGACACACGTTTGTTTGCAAGAAGTAAACAAGGTGGGAATCCAAATGATACTTCTCGACATTTATTGGGCGATGAACAATTTGAATGGCTAAAACAAGAATTATTGAACTCTACAGCTAAATGGAAAATATTAGGACAGCAAGTGATGATGGGCAATTTGACACCATTTGGTATTATGTTGAACGACGACCAATGGGATGGATATAATGCTGAAAGAAAGAAATTATACGATTTCATCTTAAACAATAATATCAAAAATGTGATTGTTTTAACAGGCGATATTCATACTGCTTGGGCAATGGATTTACCTTACAACACATCTACTTACAATCCAAATACTGGTGCCGGTTCGGTTGGAGTTGAGTTTGTTTGTAGTAGTGTTACATCTGCATCTTCTCCTATTCCTTTGGATCCTTTATATCCAATAATTTCTGCTGTATTACCTCATATAAAATATGTTGACTTATACAAAAAGGGTTATGGCATTTTAGATTTAAAAGAAAACGTAGCGCAAGGAGATTTTTATTCTGTTGCAACAATTACAAAATTAGATACTGCTCAACAATATGAAACCGGATATTATACTTTAGACGGCACACGATGGTTGAAAAAAGCGAGTAGTCCAACCATTTTACTTCAAGCGCCACATTATTATGCTCCTGAAAGCCCGAGAACAGAATTAACAACCGGGATTAAAACAAAATCGACAGATTTAATTGTTTTAAGTGCTTATCCAAATCCATTTATTGATAGAATTCTTATTCAATTTAATACAGCAATAAACTCTAATGTTCAATTAAATGTTTATGATTTAAGTGGACGTTTAGTTAAACAAAATAATTTAGGTTATCTTACAAAAGGATTATACAACAAAACGATATATTTGAATAATTTAGCAAGTGGATTGTATAAGATTATACTAACTAACAACAACGATATCATTGAACGAACAATAGAAAAATTTTAAGTTATGGCAACGAAGAAAACAAGTGTTAGAAAAACAACTCAACCAAAGGCAACTGCTAAGAAAACACCAGCACCCAAAAAAGCAACTCCTAAGTTGAAGCCTAAACCTGTTGTTAAACAAAGCAAAAGTTCAACCGTAAATAAAAAACAGATAATCAAAAAAACTGTACCTGTAAAAAAAGTTGTAAGTAAAGCAGTCTTGGGGAACAAAAAAACAGCAGCTGTTAATCCAGTTAAAATAGAAGTATTAGATCCGAATATTTATCCAATTGGAAAATTTGTTTTACCTGAAAAAATCACAGATAAAGAAATAAAAAAATATATTGACGAGTTGCATCATTTACCTAAACAACTAAAAAAAGCAACTAAAAAAATTAAACACAAAGAACAACTTCACGCTTCTTACAGAGAAGGTGGATGGGGCATCGACCAGATTATACATCATTTAGCAGACAGCCATACAAATGCTTTCATCAGGTTTAAATTGGCACTTACTGAAAATAATCCAACCATTAAACCATATAAACAAAATCTTTGGGCAGAAACTCCAGACATTCAATTGCCTATCAAAACATCAATTAAATTATTGAAAGTTATCCACCAAAAAATGATTGCTTTGGTAAAAAATATGGATGCTAACGATTTAAAGCGAACCTATGTAAACCCGGAAACTAATATCACTTTTGTTTTGCAAGAAGCCTTAGCTATGTATGCTTGGCATGGCAAACATCATCTCGGACAAATTGAAGTTGCTATAAAAAAATCAAAAGAAGAAAAATCATCAAAAGAAGATGAAAACGATGGTGATGACGATTAAAAATATTTTATTTCGCCGATAAATTATTGCGCTAAATTATTTGGATAAATTCCTTGTTTAATTTTTCGATGAATAATTTTTGTAACTAATTCTTTTTCTTCGGAATAGGTAACGCCGCACCAATCTTTTCCGGTTGGTAAAAGTTGAACTTTAATTTTTCCTTCGTTCATCATCTTAGAAACCACTGTCGGAATTAAGAATTCGGCTTTGGGTTCATTAATATTTTCTTGGAAAAATGCTTGCCATTGTCGCTCTAATTCATCAAACAAGAAACAAGAAAATCCCCAAAAATTCATAGATGCATAACTATTGGCAGGAATTTCTAAGTAAGAGCCATCGTCATTTTGGTTCTGTAATTTTCCGTCAATCAGGGCAATTTTCGTACGTTCATTAATAGCTATCAATTCATTCTGCTCGTTTAAAGTGCAAACTCCACGAGAAACCGTTCCGATATCCGACAAAGTATTTTCCAATGGATAACCAACTAAAGAAAAAATTGGAGCATCATTTTCTACTTCTGACAAAAATGTATGTATGGATTGGTAAGCTTCTCTCCCATAAAAATCATCAGCATTAATTACAACGAAAGGATTCTTCACTAATTCTTTAGTTGCTAATATTGCTTGACCTGTTCCCCATGGTTTTGTTCTTGTTGAAGGCGCTTCTTTCGGTGGTTCTTGAATAGCAAACCTTATCTGAATTTTTCCATTCCATATTTTTAAAAGATGTTCTTGCATGGCTGGTAGCAAATCATGACGAGTTATTACAACAACATCATTAAAGCCAACTTTCCATGCATCATAAATGGCATAATCCATTAACCATTCGCCACTTGTTCCAAAACTTGCTGCTTGTTTGATTCCTCCATATCTACTGCCCATTCCGGCAGCCATAATCACCAAAGTAGTATCACTCATAATACATAAATAAGAATTGGCAAATTAGATAAAAAATTGCCGGAAAACAAAATATAAATTGGACAAAATATGTTTTTGTTTCAAAAAAAACTCTATGTCAATAAATTTGAAAATTAATTTACTTTCAGCATTAAACAAAAAAATCGGGAGTTAATTCTGCCCCTGGTTTTACTGCATATTCATCTAAATTAGTGATGCCTTCGCTCATCAAAACTTCATCATCAATAAAGAAATTTCCGGTGCAAGTTTTGGCATCTCTTTTTAAAATATAATACGCAGCATCTGCCATAATGCTTGGCTTACGAGATGCATTGGCAACTGATTCTCCGCCTAATAAATTGACTACAGCAGC
>JAGQYE010000042.1 GCA_020436225.1 Bacteroidota bacterium
GCTTCGCACGGCATTTCAAAAGTGGCTTTGTCTGATTCGAATTCTGCTATAGGTTGGTCTAAGTTGATGTATTCGCCATCTTCTACTAACCAAGATGAAAGGGTTACTTCATTTACGGACTCACCTACGGAAGGAACTGTAATTTCTACTTTTGCCATGATTTATTTATATTTTCAAATTTAAGAATGTGTATGCTATTGGCTTTTTATTATAACATAATGCTATTATTCTAAAAAATTACTTAGTTAAATGCCAATTCTACTAATGCCTTTTGCTCTTTTTCGTGTAACTTACTAAACCCTGTTGCCGGCGATGCCGCTTGTGGTCGAGCAATGCATTGCATATATTTCGCTTTATTGTAATTTAATAATAAAAATCCATAGGCACCCATATTTATCGGCTCTTCTTGCACCCAATGATATGTTGCTTTATTATATTTTTTAATGATAGCATCTAATTGTTGTTGGGCAACCGGATAGAGTTGTTCAATACGTACAATAGCAACATCGGTTCTGTTATCTGCTTCTTTTTTCACCAATAAATCATAGAAAATTTTTCCTGAACAGAATAGGACCTTCTTTACACTGCTTGCATCTGTCGTATTTTCATCATCAATTACTTCTCTAAATTTTCCATCATATACTAATTCTATCGGATCCACACATTTTGGATGTCTTAGTAAAGATTTTGGCGACATATTAATCAATGGTTTTCTAAATGGCCAAGCTAATTGTCGTCGGATAGCGTGGAAGAAATTTGCCGGAGAGGTAATGTTAGTAACAGCCATATTTAATTCACCACAAAGCTGTAAAAATCTTTCTAATCGAGCAGAACTGTGCTCTGGTCCTGCACCTTCAAATCCATGTGGTAATAATAAAACGATACCACTCTGTCTGTTCCATTTTGTTTCGCAAGATGCAATAAACTGGTCGATAACAATTTGTGCGCCATTATCAAAATCACCAAATTGTGCTTCCCAGATTGTTAATGCTGCCGGAGATGAAATAGAATAACCAAACTCAAATCCTAAAACAGCATATTCTGATAAATGCGAATTCGTAATTCTGAATTTACCTTGTTTACCATCTTCAGCAATAAAATCTAATCTATTGTATTCTTCATTTGTATTTTCATCATACAAACATGCATGTCGATGTGAAAATGTTCCACGTTTTACATCTTCACCACTAAGGCGTACATCACTTCCTTCCAACAAAATAGTTCCATACGCTAAAAGTTCTGCCGCTGCCCAATCAACACTATTATTTTCACGCATCAACACGCGGCGATGTTCTAAATATTGTTGTATCTTTTTAAGTGGTTTAAACCCTTCCGGAACTTTAATTAATGCTTTGATGACTTTCACCAAATCTTCTTTTGAAGCTTTTGTTTCCGGAGAAAATTCAAAATCTTCTTGTGTTGCTTTGCGCAATGCATTCCAAGCTAATTCGGTAGGTTGAGGTTCGTATTTTCTGGGTTGTTGTTTGTAATTATTCAATCTTGCTTGCAATTCTTCCCAAAATTCTTTTTCCATTTTTTTGGCAAACTCAGCTTCGGCCACGCCCCAATCGTACAATTTCTTTTGGTATAAATCTCTTACTCCTTCATGATTTTTGATGAGTTTATACATTTGAGGTTGTGTATAAGATGGATCATCACCTTCGTTGTGTCCCCATTTTCTATAGCAAACCATATCTACAAAAACATCTTTATTAAAAAGCTGTCGGTATTCTGCAGCTAATTCAGCAACGTATGTTACACATTCAACATCATCACCATTAACATGAAAAACCGGCGCTTGTATAGTGGAGGCAATTGATGTACAATAGTTGGAAGTTCGCGCATCATCAAAATCCGTAGTAAACCCGATTTGGTTATTGATAACAAAATGAATTGTTCCACCAACGGTATAACCTTTTAAAGACTCCATTTGCAATACTTCATACACGATACCTTGTCCGGCAATAGCCGAATCGCCGTGAATTGTAATAGGTAAAATCTTGTCGTAATCTTCTTGGTAGATAGCATTTGCTTTTGCTCTGCAATAGCCTTGCACAACAGGATTAACGGCTTCTAAATGAGATGGATTCGGTAATAATTTTATATATACTTCTTTGCCGTCCATTGTATCGTATTGAGATGAATAGCCTAAGTGATATTTTACATCGCCGGTGCCGGTGGAGAAATCGTCCGGTGCGATACCTTCAAATTCAGAAAAAATATCTTCATACGTTTTTCCTACGATATTGGTCAATATATTTAATCGACCACGATGCGCCATGCCAATTACAATTTCTTGTACGCCATGATTAGCGGCAACATTTATCATAGAATCTAATGCCGGAATAGTAGACTCTCCACCTTCTAAAGAAAATCTTTTTTGACCTAAATATTTAGTACCTAAGAATTTTTCTAAAACTTGCGATTCATTTAATTTAGATAAAATCCTTTTTTTCTTTTCTATTGGATGTTCATAAGCAATGTAACCATGTTCGATTTGCTCGCGCATCCAAGCACGCTCATCTCTATTTAAAATATAATTATATTCCCAACCGATAGTTCGGCAATAAATTTTCTTTAAACGTTCAATGATTGTTCGTAAAGCAGCTTTCCCAATTCCAATTTCATTTCCTGCATAAAATTCTGTATCTAAATCGGTTTCATCTAAACCAAAAAAATGTAAATCTAAATCTGCATGTCTATCTTTTCTCGGACGCAAAGGGTTGGTAGTTGCCACCAAATGTCCTTTATTGCGATAGCCGGAAATCAACTTTAATACACGAAATTCCTTCGGAGAAACTGCACTTTCAATTTTTGTTTCACCCGATTCAGGCGTTGTAACTTCTGCTTGTTTTCCATTCACACCGTATTTATAGGCTAAATCAAAACCAGAAAAAAACTTTTTCCATTCTACATCTACAGAATCTGGTTTTTTTAAATAATCTTGATATAAGGCATCAATGTAGCTTGGATGGGCATTGGATAAAATGGATAAATCTTCCATGTTAAGTATTCATTAATTTGATAGTGCAAATATCGCTCTTTAAATAGATAAAATGCTATTTAAAAGCATTATTTTCTAATAGAAAAAATTGATAAATTGTTCACGAAAAAGTAGAATTAACCTAAAATTCACTTTTTTAAATGTAAACTATTGATTATCTTTGCACACTCAATTTAAAAATTATGGCAAATCATAAGTCGGCAAAGAAAAGAATAAGACAAACTACAAAACGCAGATTGGACAATCGTTATTATGGCAAAACTACTAGAAATGCATTGCGCAAATTTTTAGGCTTGTCTGATAAAGGTGAAGCAGAAAAGTCAATGGCAAGTGTAGTAGCAATGGTAGATAAATTAGCTAAAAGAAATCAAATTCATAAAAATAAAGCGAGCCATTTAAAATCGCATGTAATGAAACATTTGAATGCGTTAAAAGCAAGCTAATGTTACTCTCTTTTTATGGAAAATTTAGAATTGGTGTATCTCTATGATACACCAATTTTCTTTTTATGTTTACCGAGAATAAGTTGAGTATTAAATTTTGGGCAGAAGAAGACCGTCCACGTGAAAAATTACTCTTAAAAGGAAAACATGTATTATCTGATGCTGAATTGTTGGCGATAATACTCGGTTCCGGAAATAATGAACAAACCGCAGTGGAGTTGGCGCGTCAACTTTTAGCTTCTGTTCAAAATGATTTGTTTGAGTTAGGTAGAAGACCTTTAGACTATTTAATGCAATTTAAAGGCATCGGCGAAGCCAAAGCTATTGCCATTGCTGCTACTATTGAACTGGGCAGAAGACGAGCACAAGCAGAAAATAAACCGCAACATAAAATAATTAATGACAAAGCTGCTTTTGAAATACTATCGCCCATTTTATCTGATTTGCCTCACGAAGAATTTTGGATAATTTGCTTGAACAGAAATAATCGTTTTATTTCCAAGCATAAAATAAGTAGCGGTGGCATTGCCGGCACCATTGCGGATATGAAATTAATTTTTAATGTAGCTATTAAAGAATTAGCGTGTGGTATAATTCTTTGCCATAATCATCCATCCGGAAATTTGCAACCCAGCGAGCAAGATAAGAAGTTAACCAAAGTTGCTATTGATGCCGGAAAATTATTGGATATTTCTGTATTAGATCATATTATAGTTGCCCATAACCAATATTATAGTTTTGCTTCTAATGGAGAAATGTAATTTAATTTAATAATGATTTGATTAGCTAATTAGCGAATTTTCTTTGACGTATCTATTTAGTGTCTTCATAATTTACCAGGGTTCGTGTCTTTACGAAACATGTATCCTAATTATCTGCCGTAATTTTTATCTTTTCTAAAACTTGCTCTGCTGCGGCTTTTCCGGTTTCTGCGGCGCCTTCCATAAAGCCTTGGAATTCTTCGCTACAATGTTCGCCGGCAAAGAAAATATTATCTATCGGTGTAGCGATGTGCGGTAAAATACGCACAATTTGTCCTTTCGTAAAACATGCATAACTGCCTAATGTATAAGGTTGAGAGGGCCAAAGCATAAACGCTGTTTTTCCATTATGTGCAGCCTTCGTTCCGGGATAAGCTTTATCAACGCCGTCAATATATTTTTCTTTATCAGCTTTGTTTAAATCATTGCCGGCTTTGCCACCCAAAAAAACAGTGTAACCGCCATAACCTTCATCATTGTTTTGTGCTAAGCTATTATCCCAACCATTTTGCACTAGGTTATTAAACAAATAACCGCCATAACCTTGCGCACGCCAAACACGTTTGTCCACGCCAAACATAAACTTGGCATTTGTTCCATATTTTAATTGCTCAATTGCATTTTTCTTTTCTTCTGACATGGTTACGTTCAGCTTAACTTTGCGTAAAGTTGTAAACGGAATAGCTAAAATGACGAAGTCAGCAGTAACCTTTTTTCCGTTGGCAAATGTAAGTTGGTATTGCTTATCAATTTGGTCGATTTGAGTAAGTACATGTTCTTTTAAAATATTTTCTTTGTGTGCAAACGCCAATTTATCTACTACTTGTTGGTTGCCACCTTTCACTTTATAACGTTCATCGCTATCACCGAAATATTTGAATTCTCCTTTAGAAGTATCGGTGCCAATAAATGTTATCAAGTTTAAAGAAGATAACTCTGCCGTGCTGTAGCCAAACTCACTTTCATACGCCACTTGGATAAATTTCTTAAACCAATTTTTGCAAGTAAATTTTGATAAATATTCATCAATAGAAAGCTGGTCGAGTTTGTCTGCATAACTTCCTATTTCATAGTTATCTCCAATTTTTTCTAAGTCGGCTTCTATGGTTTTGTTCATTTTGTTGAACTCTGTAATGGCATCTTTTGTTGTGTAATGTTTGCCATCTATAAAAATATCATCTAAAGCTTTATCTTTTATGCTTGGAAAAGTATCTAAAGTTTCCAAATTAAATTCTTTCATTAAAGCAAACATTTCTTTGTGGTTGGTGTCAATGTATTCGCCACCAAATTCTGTAACTAAATTATTGCCCATTACATTGTGTGCACTGAGCATGCGTCCGCCTGTTCGTGTAGAGGCTTCGTATATGGTTGAAGTAAATCCATTCTTTTTCAATGTATGACAAGCATTTAGTCCTGCCATGCCACCACCGATTATGGCAATAGTCTGTGTTTGTTTTATGACGTTATCAGTTGTGTTATTATCATTCTCATTTGTTGTTTTACATGACGACAACATCGGGAAAGTGCTTGCAATACCAATAACCGCACCGGCTTTTGCTGTAGTTTCTAAAAAATCTCTTCGAGAAAATAATGCTTGTTCTCTTTGAATTAACTCATCTGTTGAGATGCCTGTTTGTTTACTTGTATTAGAAATTATGGCTAATCTGCGTAAGATTCGCATGAAAGGCGTTTTAGTATTTTTCATAGTAATAATTTTAAATGTAAGATAATGAAAATAATGGAATTTTATATAGATTAATTTTCAGTATTGCTTAGTATTAAATTGAAGGAGGAAATAATATAGTAAGATTTATTAATTGATTCTAAATAAGAATTTATGCTCATTTAATCCCATTTTAATTTATTTATGCTGGTCTGTGTTTTATTGTCTCAAAATGCGAGTATTTATTGGTTATTTTAAATTGTTAGTTTTTTCATTTTATTTCATTTATGCTCATTTATTTTCATTTTTTATAGATTGAGAATTTTTTATCAACTAAAAATTAAAATTTATTTGCTTTAGCAAAGGTTCATGGCTTCAAGAAAAAAATAAAAATAAGTTTCGTGGGGACACGAACCATGGCAGTGTTTATATATCTAAGGAAAACCCTGAATTATTATTTTCCCTATTTCTACTGAAGTTTTCATTTTGGAATAATTAGAATTTTACATCAACAAATTATTCATCTTAAAAAATTAAAACAATGAAAACAGTATTAAAATCTATAGCAGCACTTTGTATAGTGGTGTTTACTTTAGTAGGAACTTCGTCTTGCAGTAAAGACAATAAAATTGGTGCAAAAGGAAATATAGATCAAGACTTGGTTGGCAAATGGGAAAAACAAAATTTCTTAGGCAATAACGTGTCTGTTATTCAAGAAACTTTTAATGCTGATGGAACAGGCACTGAACGCACTTTTCGTTTAGATGATGGCGCAACACAAATTTCTAATGAGCAGATTTTATCCTTTACATGGTTTGTAAAAAGTGATGGCGTTATCAATATAAAATTACAAGGCAGTGATGCTCAAGATCTCAACTATTTTGTAACTGATGATAAAAGTGCTTTGCGCTTGAGCTTTTTAGATGGAAGTCAAATAATTCTTGGGAGGTTTAATTAGTGAGAATTTTCTCGCCATAGTTCGTGTCTCACAAAACTTAAACTATAAAAAATGTGGTTGGTGAGGACACAATCCATGTCAACTTTTTGTTCATTGAGAACATCAATCCATGGCAAATATATTTTCAGTATTGTAACAGTTAGCAAAACTAATAGCGACTTTAATTAACTCAATCACAACATCATAGACACACACGAAATCAGAAACATTGTTACTTTAGCCGTATCTTTGCGCCCATAAAAAAACAAGCATGGAAGGATTTAGAGCATTGGGATTGAGTGAAGATATCTTAGAAGCATTAGCAAAAAAAGGCTACGAAACGCCAACACCAATACAAGAACAAACAATACCTTTACTTTTAAATGGAGATTTAGATGTAGTAGGTCAAGCACAAACCGGAACCGGCAAAACAGCAGCTTTCGGTTTGCCTATCTTAGAAAAATTTGACTCAACACAAAAAAGTGTACAAGCGTTAGTATTAGCACCAACACGTGAATTAGCGATACAAGTAGCCGAAGAAATTAAAAGTTTTAAAGGCACTAAACGAATTTGGATTACGACTGTTTACGGTGGTTCTTCAATAGGTATGCAAATGCGTGAATTGGAAAAAGGAACGCATGTTGTAGTGGGAACACCTGGACGTGTTATCGACTTAATAGAACGAAAAAAATTAATTTTAGATGAAGTAAAATATGTGGTGTTAGACGAAGCTGATGAAATGCTTAACATGGGCTTTATCGATGACATCGAGTTGATTTTGAAATCGTGTAATGAAACGCGCAGAATGTTGTTGTTCTCTGCCACTATGCCGGATAGAATTTTGTCGTTGGCAAAACGCTATATGGGAAAATACAATATGGTGCGCATTGCCAAACAAGAAATTACCAATACCAACATTGAGCAATCATATTTTGAAGTGCCGGAAAGAGATAAGTTTGATGCTCTTTGTCGTGTGTTAGATGTGGAAGAAGATTTTTACGGCATTATTTTTTGTAATACAAAAGCTGAAGTGGTAGAAATTTCCAATCACTTAAACGACAAAGGCTATACTTCCGATGCGTTGCATGGCGACATCCAACAAAGTTTGAGAGAAAAAGTAGTAAAGCAATTTAAGTCGAATAAATTTGGTGTGTTGGTTGCAACAGATGTGGCTGCACGTGGAATTGATATTTCCGATTTAACACATGTAATCAACTATGGTTTGCCTCAAGATCCGGAATCGTATGTACATAGAATTGGACGAACAGGCAGAGCCGGAAAAGTCGGTAAAGCAATTGCAATTATTTCACCATCAGAAAAAAGAAAATTGTTGTTTGTTGAGCGTATTGCTAAAACAAAAATGCAGAAAGGTAAACTGCCTGATGCCAATGATATGGTAAAGATAAAAACGCGCCGATTGACAGAACAAGTAGAATCTATTATAGAAACGGAACGTTACAGCGAATATATGGAATTGGCTTCGCAATTAATTAGCGATAATAGCACAGAGGTAATCGTTGCTGCTTTAATCAAACATTTTGCTAAAGATGAGTTGAATCCGAAAGCCTATAAACAAATAAAAGAAGCAGCACCACGCGAAGAATTTGGACGTAATGATAGATTCGGAGATAAAGGAAAACGTGGCAATGATAGAGGAGGTCGATTTGGTGATAGACGCGAAAATAGAGATGGTGGACATCGAAGTAAAAGAGGTGGTTCATCCCAACGATTATTTTTTGCAAAAGGCAGAGCAGATGGCATGACACCGCGTGCATTATTAGATGAATTAAAAAACAATGCCGGCATTGAATCTCGCAGAATTGACGACATCAGAATATTAGATAATTTCTCCTTTTTTGCAACCAACAGAGAAGATGCAGAACAAATTTTAGCGGTTTATAAACGCAACAAAGGTAACGGCAAACCTATGGTAGATAAAGCCAGAGAAAGAGACGATAGATAAAAAAATGGACGAAATATGTTAAACATATTTCGTCCAAAAAAAAATGAAAAATAGAAAATCTGACTAACTTGCTTTCACTCGTTTTCAGAATTTTATGATATAACCGCCTGGCTGGTCTATCTCGCCATCAATATCAAATTCTTGTTCGGTAGTTCCATCGTTAACCTTCACCGTAACAGAAGCCGGTGGATTGGTTCCTTCGTTATCTACTTTAATGCCAATCCAATTATTTCCATCTTCAAGTTTTACATTAAAACATTTTTCTGCTATCGTCAGCTCGTGGTTTTCTATCAAGGCAATTCCATTAAACCATAAATCAATAATATCGCCATCTTCTACACTATTGTCATAAATACAAATGGAAATATTTTTGTTAGCCACATTAATGGTTCCTTGATTGCTGTATTCAGCCGGTAATTGTGTAATTACTTTTATTTTATCTTTTTTGCAAGATGTGCTTAGTATTATAACAATTGAAAAAACTGCGATTAAAATTTTTGAGTTTTTCATAATTATATAGTTTATATTTTAAAATTCTTCGTACGTAAATGTTTCTTTACTTCTGTTATTTGGTAAAGAATTTGTCAAATCATTCCTTTGTAACGGATAGCCTTTGAAATCACCTACAAAGGTGTAGTTTTTTACAAAGTAACCTGCTTCAGCTGTTTCAATAAATGGCAATAAAGCATTCAAAGCATTATTGTAATAAAATAAAAGACCCGTTGTATATGCTTCTTTTTCGAAACCGGCAATTAAAAAAGGATTCTTTATGGTAGATGATAACTTATAAGTACCTCTTAAAACTTCAGGTGTAGAAACATCTTTATAATACAACTTGATACTGTCGCCACCATAGACGTTTCTGAAATACGAACCATCGCTGTATGTTTTTCTATCTACAAAACCATCGCTATTATAAGTAAGTTGCGTACTATTGGTGCTTGTTATCTTATCACCAGTCCAACCTATTTTGTAATATTAAGTCATAATGCCTGCAGCATTTCTTTCTACAATACTATCTAAAATATTAGATGAATTATAAACACAGGTTAATGTTTGACATAGAGTACCATTGGTATCCAAAAGAACTTTAGAAATTTTATTTGCACTATTGTACTCAATGGTGTATTTATCTACTGAAGACGGTGAGCGTTCGTAAAACTCATGTGTGTATGTTTTTAAACGAACTTGTTTTACTTTGTTGTCATCTTTACCACAACTGCTTATTAAAACAGAAATGACAGAAAGAATCAGAATTATTTTTTTCATGATGATAGTATTAGTTTTTATAGATAGTTAATTCGCCTGAAATAGTTGCCGGTGCATCTACATCGCCTTTGTTGTACATCATGCTGGGTTGCAACGTTAGATTTGAGAATGAACATTTTATTTCATTGCCATTTACTATAAAATCTAACTTACCAGTATTGTTGTCGCTTTCCCAATTCATAGGATGGGCTTGTCGCATATCAGTATAAGAAACTGATGCATGTGTAGCATCTTTATCATCATATACAGAGCCAACTAAAGTATAACTGCTTGTTGTTTCCGGCATTTTGTCTGTTGTGAAATTGATAGTAAACGTTTTTGCAGGAAAACTATCGTCAGGCACAGCAATTGTTAGTGTTCCCATTGATGTTACTGCACCACAAACGCCATTTATTTCATACGTTTTTCCATTGCATTGTAAAGAAATTTTCCCACGTCCTTCTTTGGCAACTACAGCGGTGGTTTCTTTTGCTTCTTGTATAACGTCATCAGCAGAAGTGGAAGTTGGTGTATTGTTCTTACAACTCAATAAGAAGACACACATACAAGCTAATAAAATTGGAGTTATTTTTTTCATTTTTTCATTTATTTATAGATTATCAATAACAACTACTTTTGGGAAGTAACTTGATTAAAGATTCCAACCTTTGAATAAATTATTTAGAGGTTGCCAAGAAGTAGTTAATAAAGTTTGTCTGCCTTTATCAGCACCATTTGTAGCATCATCTTCAGTATTGCGAAGTAAAATGACATAGGTTTTAGTATCCATATCTACAAACACCAACACTTTCACATTTTTGCCGTTGTATGTCATAAATTGCATAGCATCATTATAAGAAATACAAACTACAAAATCAGCTTTTGTCCAATCAATTGGGTCGGTATCCATATTGCCATTTGGCTTCTTTACTAAATCTGTTATTTTATATCCATAAATAGCCGGATTAGATGATATATTATTTATATCTTTTTGAAACAAATACTCTTGCGTTTTAAAATTTAGATAGAAAGCATTGCGAGAATAATTTCCACCTGTTAAATTATAGTTTTCATATACTTCAAAACAACCATTAATAGTTCCGGCATTTCCCCATTGTGCTTTTCCTACATAATCAGAAAAGTAATTTGAATAAGTATAGAGTTTGCTTACACCTTCCGTTTCTTGATAGCTGGTATATAATTGGTTTACATTATTATTGTTCATTACAATATTCTCTGTAACTAATGAAATTGAAGTCCAATTAGGCCAATTTCTATCGGCTAAATACATTTCATTATTATGGTTAATTGATAAATCACCGTAGTTAGCTTTTATTGTTTTTGCTCCTATTGGTCTGCTTTTTATGTACTTAAAACTTAAATTAGTTGCATTACCTTCAATAGAAAAAGCGGCTTTTTTAGGATTGAGCGTATCTCTTAAATCAAAAAACTCAAGTGATCCATCTTTCTCCATAGATAAACTTGGAAGAATTTTTCCTTTTAAATTTTGTTCCGGTGTAACTTTTGAATCCGGATTGCAAGCTGTTGTTGCTAATAGTGTAATTGCAGATAAGAGTACAGTTGTTCGTAGATTACTGCATACTATATTTATTTTATTTAAAATAGATATAGTAACATCTCTTTTAATTTCATTTTTCATTTTTATAGAATTTTTGTGTGTTTAAAAATTGATACTTGCACTATTTATGGTAGGATGTTTAGAACCGCCGCCTGTCTGGTCTAAAGAAACATTACTGATAGTAATTTTTTTGCCTGAAACAGAAATGGTATGATTGCCATCTGGGTCGAATGTTAAACCATCAACGCCAATTTCAGCTTCACCAGTTGGTACATTTAAACTGAAGTCTGCAACATCAAATGTGCCGCCTGCTTCTGCTTCTGCTTTGTTGTGAAAAGTTACTTGTATTAATTTGAATGGATCATCTTGCTGGCAAACAATGGAATAATTATCATTTACAAATGTTTGCGTTTCGGAGTTTCCAGTGTAGCTGGTTCCATCAATAGTGAAAGTGCCTGTTTTTCCTGATGTTTCTGTTTTGTCTTTTTTGCAAGCAGCTACACTTAAAGTACAAAGTGCAATTGCAATTACCATGATTTGTTTTGTGATTAGATTTTTCATTTTTTTTTAAATTTAGAGTTGAATATTTTGTTTATCAAAGTTGATTTATTTCTCATTTTCACACAAAGGCAATAAGTTGTTTTTGTGAGTGCACTTGTGTTTTAATTGTTTATAAGATATTGATTCATATAATATTATGCTTGAATGTTCTTTCTGTAATCTGCTAAACAATTGGTATAATTTTCCCATTTTTCATCTGCTCCACCAGAAAATGATAATGGTAATTTTGGTAATGTTTTAAATGCATCATTAATACGGCTCATAAAATCATTTTGATTCAAATATGTGTAGATGAAATAGGTAATTCCATCATCAGCTGACATAAGAAATGCTATAATTGCAGCTGCATCTTTCTCTAATGTATCCATTAAACATGTATGCATTTCATCTACTAATGCTTGTTCGTTCTTATCCGAATTAAATGTGGATGAATTATATTTTACGTTCACCACTTGATTGTACTTTCCTGTATCTCTTATATTCTCTATGTTAGGACGCAAATGCACACTTGCATTTTTAATATCGAATGTTTGCCATTCGTCATTTAAAGAAATGCCATTTACTTGAAATAATTTCGGTGTAACTTCTTCTTTGATGTGTAAGATATTTTTATACATCCATTTCATTTTTCGTTTCAGATAATTATAATATTTTCTATCTATTGAAAAAGTGGCAGTAACGCTATTGCATTGCATACGTTCTTTGCCTTCTGCATCAAAAATAAATTGAACATCAGTTGATGATAATTCTATTCGCTCTACACCACCATAAAGACTAAATGATTGGTCGTTGATAGAGATATGCACTCTGCCATTAATGTAATTTTTTTCAAATGCATCATTAGCTTCAAAGCCAAGTTGCAATACAATGTGTTGTTGTGTTGAGTTATTTATAAATTCAACCATCTGTACATCATACTCACTGACGTAAATGGAAACTTTTGTTGCATTAAAATCTGCGGGTGTACTATTTTTTTGAGTTACAGGTGGATTAGCAACTGGTGCAGCACCTTTCATCATCGCTGCAGAAAATGCCATAGCTGTTTTGCCCATATCTGAAGGGTCTTGCATTTTGGATGTGTAATAGTTTTTTGCTTCTTCCCACTGAGCCAAAGTGTAACCATGTGTTGTACAAATTTCTTGTTCTTTTTGTGCATTGCCTGCTGCCGAAATCATAGGCAAATAAATTGCTGCGTATTGTTCTAATGTTAGCATGTTATTTTATTTATTTAGTGAATAATTTGTTTTTTATTGGAAGCAGGAGAATCAGGATGAATGCCCATAATTGCATCCTTGCATATATCGCAAACTAATCCTAATTCGGAGCCTACTTTTATATCTTTATAATTGTGTATAGTAATTGTTTCACCGAAATGAAATCGTTCTTTTAAACTTTTTGGATCTAATACCACATCATAATAAATCCACTCTCTACAATTTTTCGACCATACTTGTCCTCTGTAAATTTCATTTGCACCTTGGGTAATTAAATACTCTTCCAATGGTTTCAGATGTGAACACATTTCAAAATTTTTATAGTTGTTAAATGAGATTATTTACTGAAATCAAACGGAGCATTTTCTTCTGCTGTACCTGATTTTCCTTTGAAATTCTCAGCAAAATTATAGACGTTGTAAGTATCAAAAGTGAAAGAAGGATTGTTGGTATTTTTATTTATCCTATTAAGAATATACATTTTCTGTGCATCAAAATCAAAGAAATAATATAAACTCTCGTTGTCTTTGTCGTTGGTGCAAGTAACTGCATCTATATTTTTCCAATCAATTTTGTTGGCGTTGACACACAAATCGGACAAAGGATATGATAACAATAAATCGGCACCATCTCGAAATCCGTAATATAAGTATTTCTGATTTGGAAAATCATATAACATATATGTTTGGGTTTTGTCATTGTTGTCATACGCTTTTTCATAAGAATAGGTTGCTCCTGAAAATTTATTTATAGTATTAAAAGCCGGAGAAATATCTGTAAATACATTATTGAAATTTAAAGTGGCATTAAACAAAACAGGACTTCCTTCAATCCATTTTATTTTGTTTTGTGTGTGTATTTTATTGGTTTCAGGATCAAATAATTCTGCATCACAAGTCATAAATGCATTTTCATTTTTTATTGGTAACATGTATTCATCAGGTGTAATAATTTCTTTTAAATAAAATTTTGTATAATCGTCCGGTTCCATTCTAACTATTCGCCACTCATTTCCTTTTTTTTGATAAAAATCTAAAGTCTTCATATAGCCATTATTGTCCGTAGCTATATTTACTATTTTGGTAAATTCCCATTTTTCATCAGGATTATTTTCTTCTTTTGAACAAGAAATAGTCAATATACTGATGACTAAAAAAAGAGAATAAAATTTTTTAAAAGAGAAAATGTTTTTAAAGTAAAAATAGTTGCTTGATTTGATAATTGAGTTTTTCATAGCTTGTGTTTATTTGTTGAAACAAAGTTGTTACAACAAAAAAATATTATGAAATTAAAAAAATGAATTTCGTGAGAGGTAATGTATAAATTTACAGATTTAAGTATCTATGAATCAATTGATTACATTAAATTAATTCAGCGCAATTTTGATGTAAAATTTTAGAAATTTCATCTTTTAACCAAAGAAAAACGGAAACGTTTCGGAATTCAACAGTGGAAGTTTTATCAAATTCTTGTATTGATTTTTTTATTTTTTCGCAATCAGAAATGGACCATTTTTTGAGCAAACAATTTTTGGCAGCTAATGAATATAATAATTTATAGCTATTAGAAATCGGCTTATAATATAGCATATTTTCAGATGATTTTCCTTGCAATAAACTATTGATGATGGAGAGTGCTGTATCGAATTCTTTTATTAAATAAAAATATGCCGACTTAATTACCTTCAACATGTAATTTTGAGGAAACGGTGCAGCATCTAGGTCATAAGAAATATATTTATTTAGGTTTTCTGTATCACGTAAATAGAGATAGCAAATAAGTTTATTATAAAGCAACATATTTTTATACAACGGATTTTCATTTGTAAACTCATTCTCTAAAATAAATAATGCTTCTTTATAAAATTTACATTTTACCAAATTAGTAATAAAGTTTACATAAAAAACTGTTCTAAAATGCACATTCATTAATTGTGCTTCTTGTCTTATAGAACTTAATATTTCATGTGCTTCTAAAAAAAAACCATTGGCAGAAAGTTCTCTACCTTTCGCCATTATCGCTTGAAATTGAGCTTCTTTCAAAAGTTTATTTTTTTCTGAAAGTGGCTTGATAATTTCTATTGCTTCATTCAAAAAATTTAGTTGCTTTGTAAACGCATTTGGGTCTGAAGTTATCGTTATCGATTGCGCATAATTATTATAAAAATTACTGATTGGATTTTTTATTAATTGCAAATGGTATTCATCTAAAAATAAGGACTCATGATATTCGTTGTTATGGCTGTAGGCTAACCAATTATGATACATTTTAAATTGGTTTAGTTTGGCACAATAGGTAGAAATCATATCATTTAACACTTGAGTAGATTGTTGAATTATTTCCGGATATTGGTTCATTCGTTTGGCTAAATCTGATATTTTATAATGTAAATTATTTAATTGCAACAAACAAGCATCTAATACAAAATTATAAGATGCAAAATTATCTTTCTCACTAATCAATGTATTATAAATTTCATCCATTCCATCAGAAAATTTCAGACGATCGTAGGCATGTATCAACAGCCAATTATTATACGCTTCATTATTTTTAGAAATATTTTCATGTTCTGTCTGAATAAGAAATTTCTCTAATTCTTCTTTTAACAAACGTATTTCATTACGCCACAAATAGTCGTTTTTTTCAGAATAAGTTTTGCCAAATAATTTTCGGAATAACAATCCTCTTTCTAGTTGATCTTCATTTTTTGCAGCTATAATAAGTTTGTATAATTTCTCTGTTCGTTGCTTTTTTGAAAGAACTAAATATTTCTGGATTTCTTTTGAAAAAGATGATTCTACTTTCTGTACTAATTCAATAATAGGATGAATTTGCATATTCTCAAATATATATAAAAAATAATATCCTAACGTTATTTTATGAAGCGCTGAATTCAAATGATAAATGCAATTTTATTTTAATGAACTTACCACATTCATAAATTAGAAACGTCTTCTCAAAATTCTAATTTATCAATGAACAAAACTCGATACTACAATTTTTGATTTTAGTGTTTATTTCTCTACAAATTCTGATTTGTGTTTATTCTACTATGTTGAAAAAATGCTATTGAAAATCATCAATTTATAATTGAAATTCACATTCAATGCACATAAAAACTAGAGATATACACATTTTTTGAGTTATTCACACTTTGGATAATGGTAGAAAATGGGAGAAAGTGGTAAGAAATGGTAATTTTTCATTTACTTTTGTCTTAGAAGATTCAATTTCTAAGTATGTTCTCATTTACAGGTCAATATGAAGTTAAAGTGGATGGCAAAGGTCGTCTTCGTTTGCCGTCTGACCTGTTGCGCCAAATTCCGGAAGATACCAATACAAAATATGTCATCAACAAAGGATTGGATAAATGCTTACGCCTTTATCCGATGACGCAGTGGAATTCCGTTACCGCAGAAATGAACAAGAATTTAAGTTGGTTTCAATCAAAAGAAAGAACATTTGCGCGCTACTTTTTTCAAGCAGCAGCACAAGTTGAAGTAGATAGCAACGATAGAATTATTATTCCAAAAAGATTAATTGACGATATCGGCATCCAAGCAGAAGTAGTCATCATTGCGTTTGGCGAAGTGATTGAAATTTGGAACAGCGAAGAGTTCTACAACAACATTGCAAAAGAACCGGAAGACTTTGCAAATATGGCAGATGAAATTTGGTCGAAGATAAATAACAATAAATAGTTCTTTAAACAAGCATAAACGTACATGTATCATATTCCGGTAATGTTAGACGAGTGTATAAATGGGTTGCAAATTTTGCCGGATGGAATTTATGTTGATGCAACTTTTGGCGGTGGCGGTCATTCAAAAGAAATTTTGAAACACTTAAATGAGAACGGAAAATTATTTGTGTTTGATGTGGACGATGATGTTCAACAAAATGTTCCGAACGACAAACGCTGCACTTGGATAAAAGCAAATTACAGACACCTAAAACGATTTTTGAAATTGTATAATGTTACTCAAGTAAATGGCATCTTAGCTGACTTTGGCATCTCATCACATCAGATTGATGAACCTGAACGTGGTTTCTCTACGCGCTTTGATGCTCCATTGGATATGCGCATGAATAGAAGTGAAGGTGTTTCTGCAAAAGATATCGTAAACAATTATTCAGCCGAGCAACTGCAACACATCTTAGGAAATTATGGAGAAGTGATAAACGCCAAAACTTTAGCAAAAAAAATTGTTGAACATCGAACTGCTCAACCGATAGAAACAACCGGCGAATTAGTAGAAATATGCAAAAGTGTTTCAAGAGGAATTGAAGTAAAATATTTGTCGCAAGTTTTTCAAGCTATAAGAATAGAAGTCAACGACGAATTAAATGCCATTAAAGATTTCTTGGAACAAAGCGAAGAAGTATTGGCAAAAGATGGTCGCTTAGTCATCATGAGTTATCATTCATTAGAAGATAAGTTGACTAAAAATTTCATGAGAAACGGTGTGTTTGAGGGCGAACCGGAAAAAGATGTGTTCGGAAAATTTGAACATCATTTAAGAGTAATTACTAAAAAACCAATTGAAGCATCATCAGAAGAATTAAAAAGAAATAAACGCGCACGAAGTGCAAAACTAAGAATAGCCGAAAAAATATAAACCAACAAAAGCTGCTTTAGCTAAGAATGATAAACGAAGACGAACATATAGAGCCAACACCTAAGAAAAACAAATTTCAATATGTAATTGAAAGTACATTGCGCATTTTAGGCGTCGAAGAATTTGTCAGCTATGCACAAGTCATGCACAATTTTATTTTCGTCTTAGCCATAGTGTTTATTGGCGTCTTAGAAATATTTAATACGCATTTGGCTGTTCGTTTAAATAGAAATATTAGTAGAAAACAAAATCAAATAAAAGAATTGCGTTGGGAATATATCAGCACTAAAACAGAAATGAATTTGAAAAGCAAACAATCGGAATTGCAAAAAGTATTAGAACCATTTGGAGTAAAAGCATTGCAAGAACCACCAAAAAAAATTGAAATAAGCGAAGATGCTTTGATTAAAAAATAAACAGAATTGAAGAAAACAACTAATGAACGTTAAGTCCAACATATTATTAAGAGTTTACCTTGTAGCAGGTTTATGCTTGTTGTTTGGTGTTATTGTGTTGGGCAAGATTTATGAAATCCAAACGTATAAAAATGGTTATTGGAAATCTTTAGCCGATAGCTTAACTACAAATTATTTCGATGTTAAAGCAGAAAGAGGCAATATTTATTCTGCTGATGATAAATTGTTAGCAACGTCAATTCCTTATTTCGACTTACATGTTGATTTGGCTTCTTCTGCTATGACGCAAGAAATTTTTCGAAACAATGTGGATTCATTAGCCTATTATATGTCCAAGTATATAGGTAAACTTTCAGCTAATGAATACAGACAACGATTAGTAAATGCTCGAAATAAGAAAAATAGATATTACCCGATTTTTAAAGATGCAAATTACAATCAACTTAAATTTATCAAGCAATGGCCACTTTTCCGAGAAGGAAAATTTAAAGGTGGATTGATAGTTGAATCGCATCAAGAAAGAAAAAATCCGTATGGTTATTTAGCACAAAGAACTATTGGACTTGTTAGAGAAAATGCGCAAGATATAGGTTTAGAAGAAGCTGTTGATTCTTTATTGGATGGAGTAGAAGGAAAAGTTCTAAAACAAAAAATTGCCGGCGGAGAATGGATTCCAATTAAAGGTGCTAATCAAATAGAACCTAAAAATGGTTTTGATATTATAACAACCATCAACTTAGGCTTGCAAGATATTACAGAGTCAACCTTGTTACAAGCAGTTACAGAATATAAAGCAGATTTTGGTTGCGCTGTGTTGATGGAAGTGCAAACCGGAGCGATAAAAGCTATCGCTAATCTTGGCAAAAATAAAAATGAAACATATTCTGAGAATTTTAATTACGCCATTGGATTGAGTAATGAGCCTGGTTCAGTATTTAAAACAGCCGGCTATTTAGCTTTATTTGATGATGGCTATATAACCTTAAACGATTCAATAAATACCAATCATGCAACCGCATTTTTTGCAGGAGTAAAATTAACTGATGATGGTCATAATTCTCAATATACTTTTTTAACTCCCGGAAAAGCGTTGGCTATTTCTTCAAACGTTGCAATTGCCAATTGGTTGGTAAAATATTATGGCAATAACAAACAAGCATATTATAACAAACTAAAACAATTCGGGTTAACAGAGCCTACAAATATTACTTTAAAAGGAGAGAGAAAGCCACTTATTCATAAGCCTGAACAATGGAGTGCAATTTCTATTCCTTGGATGGCACATGGTTATGAAGTGAAATTAACGCCATTGCAAATCCTAACATTTTACAATGCAATTGCCAACAATGGAACACGCGTTCGCCCATATTTAGTAGATAGAGTGGAAGATAACGGCAAAATAATTCGACAATATGCTTTTGAAAAAAACAGCCAAAAAATCTGTAGTGAAAATGCTGCACAAATGGCAAAAGCAATTTTGTTGCGTGTAACAGAAGATAAAAATGGAACAGGTAGAAAAATTAGATCTCCATATTATAGAATTGCCGGAAAAACAGGAACAGCTAAAATGAGTTTCGGTAATACCGGTTATACAGATAAAAATTTGTCCACGTTTGTAGGCTTCTTTCCTGCAAATCATCCAATGTACTCTTGTATTGTTGTGCTGGGCGGACCACAAGGTTTATTTACTTCCGGCGGCGTGGTGTCTGCTCCGGTTTTTCGAACAATGGCTGATAAAATTATTACATCCAACATCGCATCTAATACAGCCGTTAATAAAGATTCACTTTTAACAAATCAACCTATTCCACCGGTTCTTGGAACAAGTACTTATGTAGAAGAATTGATGAAACGTTTAAAGATACGATTCAATTTCGGAGAAAATTGGAATTATGCTTTGTTGCGCGCCGATGAACAAAATAAAAATTGGATTACGAAAATTTCTTATCCAAGCAATAATACGATTCCAAATGTCAAAGGTTTATTGTTAGATGATGCTGTCAGCATTTTAGAGAATAAAGGATTAAAAGTTGTCTTCAGTGGAAAAGGAAAAGTGAGTCAACAATCATTAAACGCAGGAAGCCCTATAATAAAAGGAAATGAAATCTATTTAACACTGAATTGAAAATTGAATTGTGCTTAGAATTTTAAATGACATATTAGCAAATGTAAACATCCAAAAAATAATTGGAGATACAACTCTTGTTATTCAACAATTGAGATTAGATTCTCGTAAAGTTGAATCAGGCGATGTTTTCTTTGCTATAAAAGGCAATGCAGTTGATGGTCATACTTTCATTTCTAAAGTAATAGAACAAGGCGCAATTGCAATTATTTGTGAAGAAATTCCAAGCACAATCAAGGAGAATATTGTCTATGTACAAGTGCAAGACGCACGTAAAGCATCAGCAATTATGGCGTGCAATTTTTATCAGCATCCATCAAAAAAAATAAAGTTAGTTGGCGTAACCGGAACAAATGGAAAAACATCTATCGCTACGTTGTTACATCAAATTTATCTTCAACAAAATTTTAAAAGTGGATTGCTTTCTACTATCGTCAACAAAATTGGAGATAAAGAAATTCCATCAACGCATACAACACCTGACCCAATTGCTATTAATGCGTTGTTACAAAAAATGGTGGAAGAAGGTTGCGAATATGCCTTTATGGAAGTCAGCTCGCATGCCGCCGACCAAGATAGAATTTTTGGATTAGAATTTTGTGGTGCCATCTTTACTAATATCACACACGACCATTTAGATTATCACAAAAATTTCCAAGAATATATTTATGCAAAGAAAAAATTCTTCGACCAATTACCTGAATCTGCATTTGCATTAACCAACATCGATGATAAACGCGGCAATGTGATGTTGCAAAATACATCGGCAAAAAAATATACGTATGCTGTAAAAACCTTAGCCGATTTCCGTTTTAAAATTTTAGAAAATTCTTTCAGCGGTTTAGTCGTTGCATGCGATGATACAGAAGTGCATTTGCAAATGATTGGCCGCTTCAATGCCTATAATTTATTGGCAATTTACGCTACATGTTGCTTGTTAGGTATGCAAAAAGAAACAGCACTAAGTGCTATTTCCATGCTTAAAGGAGCAGAAGGAAGATTTGATGTGATACAATCTGCTACACAAATTAATGCTATTGTAGATTACGCACACACACCGGACGCATTAAAAAATGTATTAGATACCATTAATGAAATTCGCACACACAATGAACAAGTCATTACTGTTGTTGGCTGTGGAGGCAATAGAGATAAAACCAAACGTCCTGAAATGGGATTAATCGCCAGCGAACTTTCTACCAAAGTAATTCTCACTTCTGATAATCCACGAAATGAAGTTCCGGAAACCATCATCCAAGAAATGAAAGCTGGTGTACCACCGCACAACTTCAATAAGATAATGACAATTACCGATAGGAGAGAAGCGATACGCGTGGCTTGCAACTTGGCAAATCCAAAAGATATTATTCTGTTGGCAGGTAAAGGACACGAAAAATATCAAGAAATAAATGGCGTAAAACACGACTTCGACGACAAAAAAATAATTGTAGAAATATTAAAAGAGCTCAATAAATAACCAACATAAACTAAAAGAAATGCTATACTATTTATTCAAATATCTACAAGAAAATTTCGGACTTTCAGGCTCGGGATTATTCCAATACATTTCGTTTAGAGCCTCAATGGCTATTATACTTTCGCTCATTATTTCAATGTTGATTGGAAGACGCGTTATTCGTTGGTTGAGAAAAAAACAAATCGGCGAATCTGTACGCGATTTAGGGTTACAAGGTCAAACAGAAAAGAAAGGAACACCAACAATGGGCGGCGTTATCATCATTGCAGCTATTGTAATTCCAACTTTACTTTTTGCTCGTTTAGATAATATCTATGTAATTCTACTTTTGATTTCGACAATTTGGTTGGGTGCAATCGGTTATATTGATGATTATATAAAAGTATTTAAGAAAGATAAAGAAGGTTTGCGCGGTCGGTTTAAAATCCTGGCACAAATTGGATTAGGATTGCTTGTTGGATTTATCATGTATTTCCATCCTTCTGTTAAAGTGCGCGATTACAATACTGTTTTTGAATATAAAATTGAAAAAGACGGAAAAGTAAATTTAAATAAACCTATCCATGAATACACTGCGAGAGATAATCGAATAAAAAATAAAGGTGAAATAGTTAATGATAAATTTTTATCACACGATACAAAAGAACTAAAAACAAACGTTCCTTTCTTAAAAAATAACTTAGTAGATTATTCTTATATCATTTCTTTTATCACAGATGATTACCAAGATTGGGGCTGGATAATTTTTATTCCGATTGTCATTTTCATCATCACAGCTGTTTCTAATGCATCTAATCTTACTGATGGAATAGATGGCTTAGCAGCAGGCGTTTCAGTTATTGTATTAATTACATTAGCCATTTTTGCTTATGTTTCCGGTAACGTAAAATTCGCAGATTATTTGAATGTATTATACATTCCAAATTCCGGTGAAGTGGTAATTGTGTGTGCTGCATTAATTGGCGCAACCATAGGTTTTCTTTGGTACAATTCTTTTCCAGCTACCGTGTTTATGGGCGATACAGGCAGTTTAATGTTGGGCGGAGTTATTGCTACTATAGCTATTATTGTTCGCAAAGAATTATTGATTCCGATTTTGTGTGGTATTTTCTTTATCGAGAATTTATCTGTTATTCTGCAAGTTTCTTATTTCAAATACACACGAAAAAGATATGGCGAAGGTCGGCGCATTTTTAAGATGACACCAATACATCATCATTTTCAGAAAGCCGGTTATCATGAAGCAAAAATTGTATTGCGCTTTTGGATTATCAGCATTCTTTTAGCAGTCATCACATTTGTAACCTTAAAAATCAGATAAAAAAAACGAGCATTTCCAAGCATCAAAATGAAAAAAAGAATAGTCATATTAGGAAGTGGTGAAAGCGGTGTTGGCGCTGCTATCCTTGCACAACAGCAAGACTTTGATGTTTTTGTTTCTGATTTTGGAACAATAAAATCGAATTACAAAGAAGAACTTACGCAACATCAAATTGCGTTTGAAGAAAATCAACATACAGAAGAAAATATTTTAAATGCGGATATCATTATCAAAAGTCCGGGCATACCTGACAAAGCTCCAATCATCAAAAAAATAAAAGAAAAAAATATTGAAATTATTTCAGAGATAGAATTTGCATCACGTTATTCTAAGGCAACAATTATTGCAATAACGGGAACGAATGGAAAAACAACAACAACATCTTTAACTTATCACATATTATCTAATGCCGGTTTAGATGTTGGCTTAGGTGGCAATATCGGTACTTCGTTTGCGCGACAAGTTGCCAACGGCGACAAGCAATATTTTGTATTAGAATTAAGCAGTTTTCAATTAGATAACTGTGTTACGTTCCGGCCACATATTGCTGTTTTGTGCAACATCACTGAAGACCATTTAGATAGATACGAGTATAAGTTCGAAAATTATATTCGTTCCAAATTCAGCATTACAAAAAATCAAACTAACGAAGATTATTTCATCTTTTGCCAAGATGATGAAACGACTATCAATTATTTTGATTTTGCTAACAATGCTGTTCAAAAAATTCCATTTTCTTATTTCCAAAAAGTAAGCGAGGGCGCTTATGTAGAAGACAAAAATATTATTATCCAACTCAATAAAACCAACTTTATTATGCCAATCAGCGAACTATCTGTACAAGGAATACACAATTCCTACAACTCTATGGCTGCAGCCATTTCAGCAAAATTAGTAGGCGTGCGAAACGAAAAAATCCGAGAAAGTTTAGAAGACTTTAAAAGCTTAGAACATCGCTTGGAATTTGTTGCTACTGTCAAAGGTGTCGATTTTATTAATGATTCCAAAGCCACCAACGTCAATTCAACTTGGTACGCCTTAGAATCTATGACCAAACCTATCGTACTTATTGCAGGTGGTGTGGACAAAGGAAACGATTACACACTGATTAAAGAATTAGTGAATCAACGAGTAAAAGCGATTATCTGTTTAGGAAAAGATAATGATAAACTACACGAAGCATTTGCTTCTGAAGTCGGCTATATCGTTGATGCACGCAGTATGGAAGAAGCCGTTCAGTTAGCTTATAACATTAGTGAGAAAGGCGATGCTGTGCTGTTGTCGCCTTGTTGTGCCAGCTTCGATTTGTTTGAAAATTATGAAGATAGAGGCAAACAGTTTAAACGTAATGTGTTCAATCTTTAATAGTGAAAAATAAACATAAATCATTTTAAATAAATCATCGTGTTAGGAAGAATAATCAATAACATAAAAGGCGATAAATATATCTGGTATGTAGTCGGAGCACTCATATTTATTTCGTTGTTGTTGGTGTATAGTTCTACACGAAGTTTAGCATATCGACAATTAGGTGGCGATACGGAATATTATTTAATGAGACATGGAATTATTTTGACAGTTGCTTTTTTTATCACCTTTATTATTCACCAAATCGACCATAGATATTTTTCAAGAATAGCACAAATGATGCTGATTTTGTCTGTGCCATTATTAATCTATACTAAATTTTTTGGTGTTACTATAAATGAAGCCAGCCGTTGGATTCGTATTCCAATAATCGGGTTAACTTTTCAATCATCAGACTTTGCTCGTTTAGCATTAATCATGTACACATCGAGAACACTTTCTAAAAAACAAGGTGTTATAAAAGATATGAAAGAAGTGTTTATCCATCTTTTGTTGCCTATTGCTGTCGTATGCGCATTTATTATGTTTGAAAATTTTTCCTCAGCAGCAATATTATTTGCTACCTGTATGGTGATTTTATTTATTGGAAGAGTAAGTACAAAATTTATTTTGACGATAGGCTTGGGTGGCTTAGTAATGGGTGGATTAGTATTTGCTGCATCTTGGTTTTTTGCTGAAGATCACGGACGAGCAGACGAATGGATACAACGCGTGGAAAGTTGGCAAAATCCTGATGTAAATGCCGATGATTTCTATCAACAAAAACAAGCATTTATTGCCATCGCAAAAGGTGGTTTCTTTAGAATAGATCCGGGCGGTAGCACACAATGTAATTTCTTGCCGGATGCTTTTTCCGATTTTATATTTTCTACACTAATAGAGGAATACGGATTAGTTGGCGCCGCATTCGTGTTGGCTTTGTATTTGTTTTTTTTATGGCGAATAATTTTATTAGTCAAAAAATCACCAAGAGCATTTGGTGCATTAATGGCAGTTGGTTTAGGCGTCAGCATTGTACTGCAAGCCATTATACACATGGGCGTAAATGTGCATTTGCTACCGAATACAGGTATTACATTGCCTTTAATTAGTTGGGGTGGAAGTAGTATATGGTTCAATGCTTTTGCATTAGGAATTATTTTGAGTGTTAGTCGATATGTAGATGAACGAACAGATGCATCAAACACATCAGACAAAAAAGAGAAGAAAAAAATTGTGGATGAAATTCATGGATAAAAAATAAAAACATTGAATAAAACGATACAACATATTATCAATAAAAATCAACGTTATATAATTGCCGGTGGCGGAACAGGCGGACATATTTTTCCTGCTGTTGCCATTGCTGATGCATTAAAACAAGCACAACCGGAATGTGAAATTTTGTTTGTAGGCGCAAGTGGAAGAATGGAAATGGAGAAAGTGCCACAAGCAGGATATGAAATTGTCGGCTTAGAAGTAGTCGGTTTACAAAGAAGCTTAACATTAAAGAATTTATTATTTCCATATAAATTATTGAAAAGTTTAGCGCAAGCATTTCGCGTGTTGCGCAATTTCAAACCTGCAGCATGTATTGGCGTTGGCGGCTATGCAAGCGGACCAATATTATTTATTGCAGCATTTCTTGGAATTGATATTTTTATTCAAGAACAAAATTCTTATCCGGGAATTACCAACAAGATTTTATCCAAGTTTGCCAAAAAAATATTTGTTGCTTACGATGGAATGGAGCACTTCTTTAAAAAAGAAAAAATTGTATTAAGCGGCAATCCGGTAAGAATAGACATTACAGGTAATTTGCCTTCAAAAATAGAGGCACTTCAGTTTTTTGGATTAGAAGAAAACAAAAAAACAATTTTAGTAATTGGAGGAAGTTTAGGCGCAAGAACTATCAACGAAGCCACTGAAATCAACATCGATTTTTATCATCAGAATCATTTGCAATTATTATGGCAAACAGGCAAAATATATTATGATGATATTATCCAAAGAACTCAAGATAAATTTTCAACAGAAATAAAAATTCATCAATTTATAAAAGAGATGAACGTGGCTTATGCAGCAGCAGATATTATTATTTCGCGCGCAGGAGCTTTGTCTATTTCAGAATTATGTATCATCGGAAAGCCTACAATTCTTATTCCTTCACCGAATGTTTCTGAAGACCATCAAACAAAAAACGCCATGGCATTAGTGCAAAAGAATGCAGCAATTTTAGTGAGAGATGTCGATGCAAAGGATAAATTATCTATCGAAGTGTTGAATTTAATTAAAGACGAAAACAAGCAAAAAATGTTGGCAGAAAATATCAAAAAATTAGCCAAGCAAAACGCTGCCACAGAAATTGTTCAAGATATTTTAAACCAAGAGAAATAATAATTTATGATTGATATAAATAACATAAAACGCATTTATTTTTTGGGCATTGGAGGCATTGGCATGAGTGCGTTGGCTCGTTATTTTAATCAACATGGTGCTATAGTTTCCGGTTATGATAAAACGCCGACAACGTTAACAGATACACTTATTCAAGAAGGAATGCACATTACTTTTGAAGCTAATTTAGATACTTTAGATAAGCAAACAGACCTCGTTGTTTACACGCCTGCAATTCCAATAAATCACGAGCAATTAAATTGGTATTTACAAAACGATTATACTGTTTTAAAACGAGCACAAGTGCTGGGCATGGTAGCCAATTCTATGTTTAACATTTCGATTGCAGGCTCACATGGAAAAACATCGACATCGTCAATAACTGCACATATACTTAAAACGGCACAAAAAAATGTGGCAGCATTTTTGGGTGGCATTTGTATTAACTATAATTCCAACTTTATAAATGGAAATGAAATAGCTGTTGCAGAAGCAGATGAGTTTGACCGTTCGTTTTTAAACTTAAATCCAAATATCGCTTTGATTACATCTGTCGATACTGATCATTTAGATATTTACGGCAACTTAGAAGCTATTGAACTTTCGTTCCAACAATTTTGCGAGAAAATAAAATCGAATGGCATTTTAATTACACATAAAAATGTTCCACAAAAAATAATCAACAAAAATGTTCAGCATTTTAGTTATAGTTTGGCAGATACTTCCGCTGATTATTACACACAAAATCTAAGTATCGAAAATGGAACTTATACTTTTGATGTTGTACATCCGAATGGAATTATAAAAAATATTGTTTCACATTACGGTGGCAAACATAATATTGAAAATGCTGTTGGTGCTATCGCAATTGCAATAAATATTGGTGTTTCGGAAGATGCTATAAAAAATGCCGTGTCAACATTCAAAGGCGTAAAACGCCGTTTTGAAAAACATTTATCAAACGAAAAATTTATTTATATCGATGATTATGCACATCATCCACGCGAATTAGATGCAACCATTAATGCAGTAAAAGAAGCTTATCCAAATAAAAAGCTGACTGTTGTTTTTCAACCACATTTATTCTCAAGAACAAAAGATTTATACCAAGAATTTGCTGCATCGCTATCTAAGGCAGATGAAGTTATCTTGTTAGATATTTATCCGGCGAGAGAATTGCCGATTGAAGGTGTAAGTAGTAAACTTATTTTAGATGAAATAACGATTCAACAAAAATCAATCACGAGTTTAGAAAATGTAATAGATGTATTATCGTCAAAAAATGACATCGAAATTTTGCTGACTGTTGGAGCCGGAAATATCGACACACAAACAGAAAAAATAAAACAATTATTAGAACAAAAAAGTAAACATCAAGCAGAGTAGAAAAATGCAGAAAGCTGTAAAAAATATTATCATTCGTTTGGCTATGCTTGCAGGCTTAATGTTGTTTTTGTTTTTGATGATAATGGCAAAAATAAACAGAGACAATGCCGTTATCAAAAAAATTAATATTGAAATAGATGATTGGAATGGAAACTTTTTAGTTGATAAACAACAAGTCTTACAGACCATCAATAATCGATTTGATGTACTTGATAAAAGTATAAACGGGAAAGAGCTTGAAAAAATCGAACAAGCTTTATATATCATTCCACAAATTAAAAGTGCAAATGCATTTGCTGATAAACAAGGAAACTTAAATATAAAAATTGAACAACGAGTTCCGTTGTTTAGAGTTTATAATTTGCAAGGACAAACTTTTTATGTAGATAATCAGATGCATAAATTTGCAACATCGCATACTTATTCAGCAAATGTTCCAATTGTTACCGGAAATATTTCAGAAAAATTAGATACATCAAATAAAAAAATCCAAACAAAAATTCTTGCTCAACTTTTTAATGTTGCTTCTGCCATTCGTCAGAATACCTTATGGAACGCTATGATTGGACAATACAACATCAACGAAAAATTACAAATAGAACTTATTCCTCGATTAGGAAATGCAACTATACTTCTTGGAGATGATGCCAACATCGAACAAAAATTAAAACAACTAAACGTTTTTTATTTCGATGTATTGAGAAAAGAAGGCTGGAATAAGTATAAGGTTATAAACATAATGTATAAAAATCAAGTCGTTTGTTTAAGATAAAAATAAGAAATATGCAAATTAATAATGTTACAACAAATCCCATGGAGAACCAATCACCAAAACCTATGGAAAATATCGTATGTGCTATTGATATCGGTACATCAAAAATTGCTGCATTAGTTGGAAAGCGCAATCAATACGGTAAAGTTGAAATACTTGGCATTGGCAATTGCCCATCTTTTGGTGTGCAACGCGGTGCGGTTATCAATATTGCCAAAACGGTAAGTGCTATTCAGAAAGCCGTTGCTGATGCAGAAAGAATGTCCGGAATTAAATTCAAAAGAGTACATGTTGGTATTGCAGGTTCTCACATAAAAAGCTTACAACACCGAGGCATTTTAACAAGAAATAATAATGATACTTGGATTGATCATGACGATATCAAAAAATTGAAAGATGAAATGTATAAGTTGGCATTGCCTCCCGGCGATCAAATTTTACATGTCTTACCTCAAGAATATATCGTAGATAACGAACCCGGAATTTACAATGAACCAATCGGCATGATGGGCGTTCGTTTGGAAGGAAATTTCCATATCATTACCGGCGCGGAAACAGCCATCAAAAATATTGAACGCTGTATTACCATTGCAGGATTGGAGATTGCCAGTATTGAATTAGAACCTTTGGCTTCTGCAGATGCAGTATTAAGTGTTGAAGAATTAGAAGGCGGAGTATGTTTGGTTGATATCGGTGGCGGCACCACAGATATTGCCATCTTCGAGAATTTTGTAATCAGACATACAGCAGTAATTCCATTAGGCGGCAGTATCATCACTAAAGATTTATGTGATTTCAAAATTTTGAAAGAACAAGCAGAATTATTAAAAGTGAGATATGGAAGCGCAGTGCCAATGGATGAATACAGAAAACAACACGTTAGCATGCAAGGTGAAGGAAGTAGAGCAATAGGCAAAAAAGAAGTCAACTTATTGGCAGTTTCTAAAGTGATATCTGCTCGAATGAAAGAGATTCTCGCTCACATTTTATATCAAATCAACTTGTCCAAATTCGATAAGAAATTAATTGGCGGAATCGTATTAACAGGTGGTGGTTCACAGTTGAAACATATTATTCAATTGACAGAATACGAAACCGGACACAGCGCCAGAATAGGATTGCCTAACGAACATTTAGCTACTTCTAAACTAAATTCCATCGGTGAGAATCCAATATATGCAACAGGAATTGGTTTATTAATCAGAGCATTCAAAATGCTTGATGAAGAGATGTCTTCTCAACAAGAAAATAATTCTAAAATCGTTGTTAAAGATATCGAAGTAAAAGTAACAAATGAAACACCTGAAACTGTAGAAAAGTTAACACAAACTGAAGTTGAAGAAATCGAAGATGAGAAAGAATTAGAATCTATTGACGAAACAGGGCAGCAAGGAGTAACACAAACCAAATCACCATCCATATTTTCCACATGGAAAAAGAATTTCAGCACGTGGATGAAACAAGATTTAGATGATTTTGAAAAAAAATAAAAATTAAATAAAATTATGGAATTCGAAATGTTCACAGAAAATACCTCTATCATCAAAGTATTAGGTGTAGGAGGCGGCGGTTGCAATGCTGTAAACTATATGTATGAGCAAGGCATACCGGGCGTAAATTTTGGAGTTTGCAATACCGACAAACAAGATTTATTGAAAAGTCCGGTGCCTACAAAAATACAATTAGGCACGAATTTATTGGAAGGCTTAGGTGCCGGCGCTGATCCTGAAGAAGGCAGAAGAGCAGCATTAGAAGCAGAAGAAGAAATTCGCATGTATTTGTCTAACAACACAAAAATGGTGTTTGTTACTGCCGGAATGGGCGGTGGAACCGGAACAGGCGGTGCGCCAATTGTTTCTAAAATTGCTAAAGAATTAGGCATTCTAACTGTTGGTATAGTTACAATTCCTTTTTCTAATGAAGGCAAACCTAAACGCGATAAAGCAGAACGCGGTATCCAAAATATGAAAGAAAATGTAGATGCCTTAATCGTAGTATCGAATAATAAATTGTACGATATTTTTCCTGATTTAGATATCGACGAAGCATTTTCTAAAGCAGATGATATTTTAACAACAGCAGCAAAAGGCATTACAGAAATTATTACCAAACCGGGTAAAATTAATGTGGACTTCAACGATGTTCGTCGCGTAATGTCAAATAGTGGCGTTGCAATCATTGGAATTGGAAAAGGCGAAGGCGAAAATAGAGCATCAGAAGCTATTAACGAAGCCATGAATTCTCCACTTTTAGAAGATGCCGATATTTTTGGAGCTAAAGGTGTTGTCTTATATATTACGTATGGCAACGGCATAAAAATGCGCGAGTTGGATTTGATTACAGAAACTATCCAAGATCAAACTCAAACCGATTGCGAAATAATTTGGGGCGTTTGTAAAGATGATTCTTTGGAAGATAGCATCGCCATTACATTGGTAGCAACAGGATTTCAAAGTGGCGAAAGTAGTAAAGAGCGCAAGCAAGTAAAGAAATTAAAAGAAGAGAAGATTGTATATGCACTTCAGCCTGAACCTAAAGTTCAACAACAAGAACAAGTGCGAACAGAAGTAGAGCAAAAAGTGGAAGTTCCAAAAAATGAAACACCGATTGCTGAAGAAACTGATATTACTGTTTTTGACTTAGAACTTTCGAAAACAGATGTAAACATGGAAGCGGATGATGTAACAGATGATTTGGATGAAGATACAAATGAGAATGAAATTGAGTTTGAAATAAATCTATCAGAACCGAAATTTGATATTCAATTGGTAGATAAACCAAGAAATCATTTTTTTGAAGAAGCAACGGACGAGCAGAAAAAACATACATCAACAAAAGAAAAACAATTTACACTTTTTGAAACTCCAAGTTCAGATTTTGAAGAAGAAATGGACACACAAGATTTAGAAAGAGATTTAATAAAAAAACGCATCACTTTAGATATGAAGAAACATCATATCAGCATTGATGAATTAGAGAAAGAACCGGCTTATAAACGTTTTGGTTATACTTTAGACGATACGATTCCTTCGCATGAGTCTAACTTTTCAAACTATATGTTGTACCAAAATGCTAACGAGCCATCCAAAACCGAAATCGGACCCAATCCGATGAAGGATATCAAATTAGATTAAATCTTTTTAGGTTTACAATCAGTTCCTCATGGGCTACATCTTTTAGGTGTAGCTTTTTTATTTTATGCTGAATTATTTACTGACTATCTCATCGAAATTGAAACCGGCTCTTTCCATAGCGCGTTTGGCAACATCAATAACATAAGCCGCTTCATTAAACGGATGTACCGGCACCGGCGTTGCATTGTTTAAATCAGCTAAAATTTGCTGCGTTTCATTTTGCGTAAGCTTTTCACAAACTTCATACATGCCGCCATGTTCTTCTTCCAAAATATCGTGCAATTCTAAAATATGTTGAATGGCTTTTATAACCTCAGGACTTGGATAACAAACCATCAAAGAAGTTAATGCGCCGTGGTCTAATCGCAACTTTGCTTGCAATGGAAGCGGCTCGCCATTGTTGGCTTTTTGTGCTGCCACAAACAAAATTTTTTCTTCCATTTTTATATGTGTCAGTAGGCCAACTCTAAATTGATGATACAATTCTAAATCGACTTGTTGCACATCTTTAATCGCATCATTAAAAATAGATTCTATTCGTCTGTGGTCATTCGTAAAAAAATCGTAGAGTGCTTTGTTCATATCGAAAAGAAAAATTTTTTATTTTGCTTGATAATGTCCGGGTTCACTTTGAAATGGAATAGCCAAGCGATTCCAACCATTTATTGACACAATAGCCATCGTCAAATCAACTAATTCTTTTTCAGAAAAATGTTGCAACATCGTTTCGTATAATTGATCGGAAATATGTTGCTGTGCAATTAACGTTAATGCTTCTGCCCATTCTAAAGCAGCGCGTTCTTTGTCAGTGAAAAAAGGCGTTTCGCGCCAAGCAGAAAGTGTATATAAGCGCATTTCAGATTCGCCGCCTTTACGTGCATCTTTGGAATGCATATCCAAGCAATACGCACAATTATTTATTTGCGAAACACGCATTTTTACCAATTCCAACAAGCTGTGTTCTAAAGTTGAATTTCGAGTATATGTTTCGATATTCAGCAATCCTTTGATTGCATCGGGTGCTACTTCGTGATAAATTAATCTGCTCATATTTTTATTTTAGCTTAACAAATACATTTAAAATTAGAAACAGCATCTAATTACTTTTGTTTTATCTTTTATAAGAATCGAACAAGCAATACTTATGCAGTAGGTACTGTTGTCAGTAAGAAAAACGATTCTTGAATGGCATCAACGCTGTGTTGAATTTTTGGTTGCAAGGTAATCATATTGCCTTTATTTAAAATATGCTCACCTTCGTCTGTTTTGAAATTGATTTCACCTTCTAATACTTGAACGCTGATAACTGCATTAGTTTGATGCGGTTTTATCGTAGCATGTTGATGAATGCCGATGAGCACAATGCGCATTGAATCGGATTTGAAAAGTGTGATAGAATTCAAATCGCTTTCTTTCCACGTTACTTCATCTTTGATTTGTTGAATGTATTTGTTCAAATCTATCTCCACTAAATTAGCGTTGAGTAAGCGTTCGCCTTGTGGGCGCAATGGTGTTGGGTCATTTGATTTTTTCATGTCGATTTATTTTGTTTTTATTACTCTTACTTTCCAAGCATCCGGACCTTTTTCTAAATATTCCCATTTGAATGGTTCTTTGCTTTCTGCTTCCATTTGGTAATATAAAGGTTTTGGGTCGTGGTCGTTGATGAATTCAAACGCTTCGCCCGGTTTGATGTCGGCAAATGCTTTATAGAACATCTCGTGTCGTTCGGTTGGCGGAAATGGTCGAATGTCGAATTCATTTACGACAGAAAAACCATCATCGCCTAAGCCACTGTTATCTTGTTTCGTGATGTGAATGACGTATTCATTTGGTTCTTTTTTCTTATAAACCCATTTGTGTTTGCCATCAAATTTATTGACGAAAATGCCATGTATTTCGCTTGGATCTTCGCTTGAGATTAATTCCATCGTGGTGCCTTGTTCCATCATGCCATATCTGTGAAATACAATTTGTTTCCAATCTTTTTTGTCGGCTTTTCTCAAATCTAAAAGTGTTGAAATGTCAGCAAATTCCACACCTTTGGAGTCTTCTAATCGAGTTACTTTTACTTTCCATTCTCTGCCGCCTCTGTTCAAATAATCCCAGCCAACTACATCTCCATAAATGGATCGAAACTCATAAAATAAAGGCAATGGGTCATGGTCGTTGATGAAAATAAAATGCTCATCAACCGGCAATTCTTTAAACATTTTTATTAATAATTGATGGCGTTGTATTGGAATTAAAACTCTCACATCAAATTCGCCTTCTATATTTTTTTCTAAAGTCATTTTAATTTATTTTTTGTCAATCAATAATAAATGCCAATCCATGAGTTACCGGATCGCATAAATCTTTTACTTTTTTTTCTCTAAATAATTTTTCAGTTTGTTCTCGTATTACTTTGTATTCATTGTGAATTGGGCACGGATGCAATTCCGAACATTTACTTAAACCAAGTCCACATTCTTTAAAAATGGCATCACCTTCAATCACTAAAATAATTTTAAGTATAGGTTGATTTTGTTGTTCGGGTGTAAGATAAAATCCGCCTGTTGGTCCTTTTAAACTATTTATTATTTTATGCTTTGCCAATAGTTGCAGCGTTTTACCGATGGTGTGTTCACTCGCATTAATTTGAGTCGATATTTCTTTTAAGCTTGTTTTTTCTCCACTTTCACTTTTGCTCGAAAGGTAAATAATTGCTTTTATGGCTGTTTTACAAGTATAGCTCAGCATAATAGTTTTTTTTTAATGACCTAAAAATTCTTTTCCTTCCTGTGAAATTTTACTGAAATCCCAAGGTGGATCAAAAATCAAATTTATGTTCACTTTCCATTCCGGAAATGAACTGCTTAACGAGTTGGTGGTGTCAGAAGTAATGGCTTCGCCCATCGGACAAAATTGAGAAGTTAACGTCATAATACATTCTACATTTTTATTTTCTTCGTTGAAATTAATTTCGTAAACTAAGCCTAAATCCACAATGTTTAAACCAACTTCAGGGTCATACACATTATATAAGTCCACTAAAGCGTGGTCACATTTTTCTTGATTGTTTGTTTTAATATTCAAGTTCATGTTAATTTTGGTTTATGCGTTAAAGTAATAAATACATTGTAAACATATAGAATTGCTGCAATGATTAATGCTATTGCACCAATTTTTAAAATAAGTTGTTGCAGTAACATAATGCCGACAATAAATGTTAGAAAACCTATCAAATAAACATACAACATTATTTTATAAACGTTGTCGTTAAACAATTCTTTAGGTGTCGGTGTCTTAGCACGATGTGCGTTGTTTCTATAGCTTCGATTCCAAACGATGAATGGCATTGTTTTAAATGTCATACCTAAGATAATAGCAGTTAGCCAACCAAAGAAAATACAGAAACCATATAGTATGGCAATGCTTGGATTGCTTTCGCTTGGAAGTATGGATAAAGCTACTATCAATGCGAAAATTGGCAACACCATTTGAGCAACAGAAATCAGTGACGTTGTTACTTGTTGGTCAACGCCTCTTCGAATTCTTACTTTGTAAGCTTTGTAGCAATGGTTGCCAAATAATAAAACGGCAATTAAACCCATACTAATTGGCAAGTAATAGAATATTGTTGGTGTTTCTAACAAGAATAAAAGAATGAATAAAATCAACGCACCATTCATCAACCCGAAAATCCACCAAAGTGTTTTATTGTTGGTATATTTTGAAATTAGAAACATGGGAATTAATCGAGAACCCACACCAATAACCAACAAAACAAACCAACCGACAATGCCTAAATGCGCATGTATTGCCAAAAAATCTAGAGAGTTTTTATTGAAGATTGGATAGCTGAAATTCAACACTAAAAGCAACCCAAAAAACGTAGTGGAAAATAACCAAACTGTTGCCATGATTACAAACCAAGCATGTACGTTTCTATGCTTACTTTTGAACGAACTGGCGATAACATTAACCATATAAAAAATTACAGCAATGTTGATGAGTAGTCCACCGATTTGTAAGGTCAAACCCATATCAAAAATGTAAAAACCAAAAACGAGAATTGGAATACCAATAGCAGCAAATCCAAAAGTTAAATAAGCCAATAAATCGCTGTCTAATTTTCCTTCAATCAAGACCGGTAGCAATTGATGCGATGCACCAAAAATAATCATCGTGCCCCAAGCTAATGCCATGGTGTGTGTAATGGCTAATGTTTGCGGATTGAAGTGATGTACATTTACGGCATCTGTGCTAAAAAATAAAAGTATAGTACCAACTAGAAAGCCTATTGAAGCATATAAATAAAATGGCAACACTACTTTGTAGTTGGTTGTTTTTTGTAAGCCGCCGATTAATGGAGATATCATGAACGATTTCCATTTTTAAAAATCAACAAATATACTTCGCCATCTTGAACTTCTTTGATTCTATAATCAAATTCGCGTTCTTTCAATTCGGTAAGCAAGAAAACTGGAATGCGCTTGTGATAAACATATAATGCTTTTTCTTCGGGCAAGGTTTCTAAATTTTCCAAAATTGTCATCATCGGCATTGGCATTTCTAAATGTCGCACATCTACTTCTACCAAATTATTTTCATATTGTTTAAGTAGTATTTCCCAATCGCCGGCATCTTCCGGAGTTGCTTCAAATTGCACATGTTGCTCGGAATTGCCTGCATCTGTTTTATAGAAATACGTTTCTATTGTGTCATCATCGATAAAATGGATATACGTTTGAAAACCTTGTTTTTCTAATAGTTTAATTAACGGCACCGGCTCAAAATTGTTAATGATTACCAACACTTGATTCGGTTGCAACTCTTTTACTTTTTGTTGTATGGAACGCAATGGATCGGTGCCGCTTGACAACATCGCACGTACATCAAAATTGACAAGTTGTTCCGGTTTTATATTTTGCAAATATTCCGGCTTAGGTGCATTTTTTGTTTGTGCATCTTCATTCTTAATCGGCGTTTTTGTGTCCACTTCAAAACCCAAAGGCGCTAATGCTTTAAAAAAATCTTCGGGTTTGCATCCACCAATTTTTGATGCCATGGCAATGCTCGTTCGTCCTGCCATCAACTTTCGCAAAATCGGATTTCTCAACTTTTTAAAATCCGGACTTAATGTAACGATAGTTTCCAATGCATCCGGATGATGTTTCAGTAATGCGGCAATTTTTGTTTGTTCGTTAATCAGCATGTCAACATATTTAAAAGATAAATTAGCTCAACAGATTTTTTTCCATTTCTTTTGCTTTAACAAAAAGAATATTGTTTTCTAAATGTATATGAATGAACGTGTCGTTTTCAAATTCTTCCAACATTTTATATAACAACGTATAGCTGGTGCAAGCATCTTGTGGAATTTCGTAGTTGTTGTTGAGTTGTCTGATTGCTTCTAAGGCGCGACCAACACTATCGTGTTCTTTTTCGGTTTGCTCAATAATTTCGCTAAATGTTTTTCCGGCTTCTTTTGCATAAACGATATTGTTTTTTTTGGCATTTACCATCTCTTTAATTAAAGGAAAAACAACGTTTTCTTCTTCCACCATGTGTGCTGTCAATTCTGTATTAATTTTATCAACTTGTGTTTTTATGTCAGCCAATTCCGGATGATGCGGTCCATGAACTTGAGCAACTTTATTCATATATTGAACAATTTCAGGCAAGAATTTTCGAACATAATGATGATGTGTATTGACGATATAATCTGCCAAGAAACCTAAACTCCAATCGTCGTAATTTAAGTTGCTGTTTCCGGTTACGGCTCCACTTACTTTCTTTAATTCTGCTTCCACTATTTTATAGTCGATTCCTTTTGTAGTGCAAGCTTCGCGTACGGTTCTATTGCCATTGCAACAAAAGTCGATGCCATATTTTTTGAAAACGGCAGTTTTGTTGATGTCTTTAGCCACAATTTCTCCGATAGTTTCTTTTATTTCATCTTCTTTTTTGGTTACGCGAATGTCCCACCATTGCGGTCCTTGTTGCAGGTATTCCCAAGTAAAACAATCTCCTTTTTCAGATTGCAATTGATAATAAACCGGTTTTGGATCGTGGTCGTTATGGATAATCATACTTTCGCCAGCTTGCAATGCATCAAATGTTTTAAATATGGTTGGATGTTTTAAACGCGGTTCTAAAGAAGGCACATCAACAATTCGTTCGCCATCTTTTGCTTGTACTGAAGTTGTGTTTGTTGGCTCATTAGCGTTTGTTTCAACGGCTTTTTTTTCATTTAGCGTAATTCTGATGTCCCACCATTGCGGTCCGTTATTCAAATATTCCCAAGAAAAAACATCGCCGTGTTTTTCTTTTAATTGATAATACAAAGGTTTTGGATCGTGGTCGTTGTGAATGATAAATGTTTCGCCAGGTTCTAAGTTTTCATAAATATGGAAAATTAATCCGTGTTTTTGGTGCGGTTCTACTGCCGGAATATTTAGGATAATATCTGATTCATTTTCTGTTTGAATGATAGGAACTTGACGAGTTACTTTAATGTCCCACCATTGTGGCCCGCTTTGCAAATATTCCCAAGAGAAAATATTTCCGCGCAAATTCATTAATTGATAAAAAACCGGTTGCGGGTCGTGGTTATTATGAATAATCAAGTGTTCGCCCTCTTTAAGTGTATTAAATACATTAAATATGGTTTGATGTCTTAATCGCGGTTCTATTTCTTGAACGTTGATGATATTTTCACTTACTGTTTCCATATAGTTTGACTTTTTAAGTTTATTAATAAGACAAATTTAGATAAAAATTTTCAAATAAAAGTATTTTAGTACTTTTATACCTTTAATTTTGCATTAATTTTGATTTTTAGATGTAGTGTGGGTATATTTTATATGTTTTCTCCATCTCAAGAATGAAAATCCTATAAAAGCACCCTAAAAATTAACAATAAAACTAAATGAAGCTATGCTTGGCTTTGGTCTTTTTCAAATAAATCCGTATCTTTGCCAACCGAAATTTTTCGGAGTAAACTAAAATTAATCATTATGAACAATTACGAAACGGTTTTTATTACAACGCCGGTGCTCAGTAATGACGAGTACACAAGAACCGTAAAAAAGTTCACTGAGCTTATTGAGAAAGCCGGTGGCAAGGTGCTACACCAAGAAGATTGGGGTATTAAACAATTGGCTTATCCAATTCAAAAAAAGACAACAGGTTTTTATACCTTATTGCAATTTGAAGTGGACACGCAATTTATCCGCAAGTTTGAAGTAGAATTTAAACGCGATGAAAACATCATGCGTTTCTTAACGACAAGATTGGATAAATATGCTTTAGCGTATGCAGAGCAACGCAGAAACAAATTAAGTGGTAAATCTAAAAAAGCGGAGGTATAAGATGGCAACTCAAGACGAAATCAAATTTTTGAATGCGCCTAAAATTGGCTCTAACAAGAAAAAATATTGCAGATTTAAGAAAAGTGGTATCAAATATATCGACTATAAAGACCCACAATTCTTATTGAAATTTGTAAACGAACAAGGTAAATTATTGCCACGTCGTTTGACCGGAAATTCATTAAAATATCAACGCAAAATTTCTCAAGCTGTGAAGAAAGCACGTCACTTAGCTATTTTGCCTTATGTTACTGACCTTTTAAAATAATCATCATGGAAGTCATTTTATTAAAAGATATAGAAAATTTAGGTACTAAGTTCGACGTTGTAAACGTGAAACCGGGTTATGGTCGTAACTACCTAATTCCACAAGGATTTGCTCAAGTAGCCAATGCTTCGAACAAGAAACACAACGAAGAAATTAAAAAACAACAATCTGCAAAAATTGCTAAGTTGATGGAAGAATACAAAGCATTAGCAGAAAAGTTGAAAGCTTCTCATATTGTTGTTGGTGCAAAAGCAGGTACAACCGGAAAATTATTCGGAAGTGTAACGAATATTCAAGTAGCAGAAGCTTTGAAAAAACAATTTGACCTTACTGTTGACAGAAAGAAAGTGCATATTGTTGGTGAAGTAAAAGAAGTAGGAAAGTATAAAGCGAATGTAAGCTTGTATAAAGAAATTGCTACTGAAATCGAATTTGAAGTGGTTGCAGAATAATCTGCCTTACTTCTTCATACAATAAAAAAATGCCGAACAAAAAGTTCGGCATTTTTTATTTATACTTTTTTTAATGAATAGTTCCTTCCTGAAGGTATTGTGACCAAATTCGGATATAAATATTTTTGCCACCTAAAGTTTCTGAAGAAACTTTATAGGCATTTACAATAATTCCAACAGATTCACCAACTGTAAAGTCACTTAAATCTGATGCGGAAAATGTCATACTTGTTGCAGATGTAGAAGATGCCCATTTTAATTTTAATTTGGAAGGAATAGCAGTCGAGCCAATAGTATATAATAATTTATCTGCGCCTGTAACTGCATTATTTGTTACTGTAAAACCACTTTTCGTTACGTTTGTACCACTAGTTATAACAGGAATTGACGGAAAAGTTAAACCTGATTTGGTAAAGGCTCCAAATCCGTTTCCTCCGGAAATTTCCCATTTTAAATTACCTGATGTAAAGTTTGCGAAATAAGAACTATAAACATTTGAAATATTATTACAGGTAGCATCATTACATTTTACAGTTCCAACATTTACAAAATTTGCTGTAACACCAGGAGTATTTGAAAAAGCTGCACTTCCAATAAAAGACGGATCTGTTTCGCCTTGTATAGTTGCTCGGCTTGCAAATAGATAACCATCTGCATCAGATGGAACAATTAAAGGTACACCATCACTTTCTATACCATCTTTTTTACAAGAAGATAAAGCTAAACTAATAAAGAGTGTTAAAATAAAAAATACACTTCTTTTGTTTTTAAATTGGTTCATTGTGTTTTTCATGACGATATTTTTTTTGATTAATAAATGATAATTCAAATTTATATTATATAAAGAGCTACTACAAATCAATAATTTATAGATTGTGATAAAAATTGATAAAATGATAATTGTAAATACTTAATAGTCAAATATTTAAGTGTTATTTATTATTTAGGATTAATGGTTAAAAAATGGATTAATCTAAGTGTTAGTAAAAAACCTGAAATGAAAATTATTCGTATCGCAAAGCTTCAATAGGATTTAATTGAGATGCCTTAAATGCAGGATAAATTCCTGAAATTAAGCCGACAACTAAACAAAAACTTACACCAACTAACATCCACAACCAAGGAATAATAAATGTTCCTCCAGCTGACAGTGAAACGATATTGCCTGCAATGATTCCTAAAATGATTCCGAGTAAACCTCCAAGCTGACAGATTACAACAGCTTCCAATAAAAATTGCATTCGAATAGTTTGGTTGTTGGCACCAATGGCTTTTAAAGTGCCGATTTCTTTGGTTCGTTCTGTAACACTCACCAACATAATATTCATCAGCCCAATAGCAGCGCCAATTAATGTAATAATGCCGATGATAAATCCGGCAGAAGTGGCATAACTCATTTTTTCTACAAACATACCGGATATGCTATCACTTTTTAAGATGTCGAAATTATTATCTTCGCCCGGTCGGAGTTTCCGGATATTGCGCATTTCTAATATCGCCGATTCTTCTACTGGTTGCATATTTTCCGGATCATTTCCTTTTACACTAATAATATAATTAGGATTGGCATTTCCATAAAGTTGTCGTGCTTTATTAATTGGAATTACAGCAACGTTATCAGTCGTAATAAAACTTGATCCTTTTTCATCTAATACGGCAATGACATTAAATTTTACATCATCAATTCGAACAGATTTGTTATGGATATCATAATCACTTCCAAATAATTTTTTGGCAACAGTATATCCAAGCATAACAACATTAGTTCCGGTTTCTATTTCTAAAGGTGTAAAGTTTCTTCCTTGTGCAAGTTTATAGCCTTCGTTATTAATATAATTTTCATCTGTTCCCATAATTATAATATTAGGGTTCGTTTTTACAGCATCGTATTTTATAGTAGCAGTTTGGTTGCCTAAGTATTGCAAAGAGGTTGAATATTGCTGATTGAATTTTTGTTTAAACTGCGTGGCTTCTAAATAAGAAATATTTCTAAATACTTTTTGAGGTTTATCTTCATCTTCATCCAAACTAAAACCTAAACTCATATTTCTAATTTTGAAAGTGCCGGCGCCCATACTGCTAAAACTTTGTGCCAAATAACCTTTCAAACCATCAACCGAAGTAAGAATACCAACTAATGCCATTATGCCAAATCCGATAATACAACATGTAATTATTGTTCGTACCAAATTTGCACGAATTGAACGAAATGCCAAGATGAATATCTCAAGTAAATTCACTGTTTAAAGATACGTGATGTAGAGTATATTATAAGATTTTGTTTCAAAATATTCAACATAAAAAAAACATCCCGAAGGATGTTCCTCTCATAAAGAAATATTTGGCTAGATTTTACGTAGCTAAAATAGATACTTTATTTGGTTAATAAAATGAAATCAGAAATTCTTGATTTATATTATTATCTTCCATCTTTTCTATACTTTATCAATATATTTTTTTTAGGATGACACAAATGAATATCAAGTATTCTGGTCAAAGATATAAGCAGAATTATGGTTAGGATGTCGCCAATTTATATAAAATTCTGAGCAGATAACAGTTCCGTTGATAAAATAATTTTCTTTCCCAATAATATTAAAAACAAATCCAAATACTTTTTTCTCCTCCGGAATTTCAATCTCTCTAAATTGTATGATATCTTCTAATTCATCTTCTGTTAATAAAAAAAGTTGATCGGCATACCAAGCATCTGGCCAAGCAGCATCTGGTGAAATATTGGTATAAAAAACTTCTCGGAATTCCAAATCGACATTTACATAATAACTAAAATCAAAACTGGCTTGTACATACAAACAAGATGGTTCTATAGTATAAACTTTAAAATCAAAACCAACGTTATAGGCTTGTTTATTAAATAATTCAACTGCTTTTTGAATAGTTGTATAGTTGGAGAATGTAGGCATCAACCTAAATTAAAATTAAATAATTTAATAAAGTGCATTTTTGATGAATTTGTGGCATCATTTATAAAGTTTTCTTCAGAATGTAGTACCTTTGCACCCGATTTCAATCTTATTTTAAATTTTTAAACACCAATTCTATGACCTTTGATTTGGATATGATTAAAAAAGTCTATGCAGAGTTTCCTGCAAAAGTGGACAAAGCTAAAGCCCTTTTAAATAGACCTTTAACCTTAGCTGAAAAAATCCTTTTTGCACATTTACATGAATCGCAAAATTTAGAAAATTTCCAAAGAGGAAAATCGTATGTCGATTTTGCTCCGGACAGAGTAGCGATGCAAGATGCTACAGCACAAATGGCTTTGTTGCAATTTATGCAAGCCGGACGCAAAAAAGTAGCCGTGCCTTCTACAGTGCATGCCGACCATTTAATCCAAGCAAAAATTGGTGCAGATAAAGATTTGCAAGAAGCCATTAATTCTAATAATGAAGTATATAATTTCTTAGCTTCTGTATCTAATAAATATGGCGTTGGTTTCTGGAAACCTGGTGCAGGTATCATTCACCAAGTAGTGTTAGAAAATTATGCGTTTCCGGGTGGAATGATGATTGGTACCGACTCACATACAGTAAATGCTGGTGGTTTGGGAATGGTAGCTATCGGTGTTGGTGGTGCTGATGCAGTAGATGTTATGGCAGGAATGCCTTGGGAATTAAAATGGCCAAAATTAATCGGTATAAAATTAACCGGAAAATTAAGCGGCTGGACTTCTCCAAAAGATGTTATTTTAAAAGTAGCCGGAATCTTAACTGTAAAAGGTGGAACTGGCGCAATCGTTGAATATTTTGGTGAAGGTGCAACAGCTTTATCTTGTACAGGAAAAGGTACAATCTGTAATATGGGTGCAGAAATCGGAGCAACTACATCAACATTTGGTTACGACGATTCTATGTCAAGATATTTAAAAGGAACAGGTCGTGCTGATGTAGCAGAATTAGCTGATGTTATTAAGCCATATTTGAATGCTGATAAAGAATGTTATGATGAGCCAGAAAAATATTTCGACCAAGTCATCGAAATTAATTTGTCTGAATTAGAACCACATTTGAACGGACCTTTCACACCGGATTTGGCAACACCAATTTCAAAAATGAAAGAAGAAGCTGTGAAAAATGATTGGCCTTTAGATGTGAAAGTAGGCTTGATAGGTTCTTGTACGAACTCTTCTTACGAAGATATTTCGCGCGCAGCTTCTTTAGCGAAACAAGTAAAAGAAAAAGGCTTAAAATCTAAAGCGCAATTTACCATTACACCAGGTTCTGAGCAAGTTCGTTTTACGATTGAAAGAGATGGATTTATATCTTTATTTGATGAGATTGGTGCAAATGTTTTTGCTAATGCTTGTGGACCTTGTATCGGACAATGGAGCCGTGAAGGAGCAGAAAAACAAGAAAAAAATACGATTGTTCACTCTTTCAACAGAAACTTCGCTAAACGCGCTGATGGTAACCCAAATACGTATGCATTTGTGGCTTCACCTGAATTAGTTACAGCATTGGCAATTGCAGGTCGCTTAGATTTCAATCCAATTACAGATACTTTAACCAACGAAAAAGGCGAACAAGTAAAATTAGACGAACCAACCGGATTTGAATTGCCACCAAATGGTTTCTCTGTTGAAGATGCCGGCTATCAAGCACCGGCAGAAGATGGCTCTTCTGTAGAAGTAGTTGTAAAACCGGATTCTGAACGTTTGCAATTATTGGCTGGTTTCCAACCTTGGGAAGGCACAGATTTAACTGGCTTGAAATTGTTGATTAAAGCGAAAGGAAAATGTACAACTGACCATATTTCTATGGCTGGTCCTTGGTTGCGTTACAGAGGTCACTTAGATAATATTTCTAATAATATGTTGATTGGTGCCGTAAATGCATTTAACGATAAAACAGATAATGTATTGAACGAAGTAACTGGCGAATACGGTGCTGTGCCGGCAACGGCGCGTGCTTACAAAGCAGCTGGCTTAGGTTCTGTTGTATTTGGTGATGAAAACTACGGCGAAGGTTCTTCTCGTGAGCACGCAGCTATGGAACCACGTCATTTAGGCGTTCGTGCAGTGGTAGTAAAATCGTTTGCTCGTATTCATGAAACTAACTTGAAAAAACAAGGTATGTTGGGTCTGACTTTCGTAAATAAAGATGATTACGAAAAAGTACAGGAAACTGATACGATTGACATCGTTGGTTTAACTGAATTTGCACCGGGCAAAAACTTGACTATTGTTTTACATCATAAAGATGGAAGTACTGATAGTTTTGAAGTTGCACATACTTATAATGAACAACAAATTGAATGGTTCAAAGCTGGTTCAGCATTAAACTTAATTAAGCAACAAGTTGCAGGATAAACACATCTTAATTTGTAATACTAAAACCGCCAAATTTATCTTGGCGGTTTTTTTATGAGATTGTTTTTCTTTATGACAAAAATAAATTGCTTTTCATTTTCATTTTTTAGATGCTTATTTTTATGAAGATAATTTTTGTATGCGACTAAAATTTTGTTGGATAATTGTTGTGCTTCTTTTGCTGTTTGGCTGCACAAAAGATGTTATAAAAGTTTCTGAGAAACTATTGTATGCCAGAAAAGGAACAAATGCAGGAATATACGACCAACAAGGCAGATACGTCATCTTGCGAGGTGTAAATTATAATGTTTTAGGTGATTATTGGCAAGCAAATCCAAGCATTCCAACTACTAAATCTTTCGATGAAGAAGACTTTAAAATGATGGCTTCTTATGGTATTAATTGCGTCCGATTAATTTTTAGTTGGAGCCAATTAGAACCGCAACGCGGGCAATATAATCAAGCATATATCAACCGAATTATACATGCCATCGAGATTGCGGATAAGTATAATATCTATGTTTTATTGGATATGCATCAAGATGCCTTTACAAAATTTATCTTTTCATCTGCAAACGAAAACTGTACAAATCCTTTAAATGGTTGGGATGGCGCACCTCAATGGGCAGTTTTTACAGATGATAAACCAACGTGTATGTCAAGCTCAAATGGAGTTGGAGGAAGAGAAAGTAGCGTGGCAGTTATACATGCTTGGCAAAATTTCTGGGATAATAAAAATGGTATTCAAGACGCTTGTATCCAAGCATGGAAAACCTTAGTAAAACAAACGGCAAAGTACGATAATGTGGTTGGTTACGATTTATTGAATGAGCCGAGTTTAGGTTATAAACCTATCAATGAAGAATCGTATAAATTAGGTAAATTTTATCGACAAACAATCAATGTCATTCGCAATACAGAAAAAGAAGTAAACGCTAACCAACATATTATTTTCTTTGAGATGAGCGTTACTTGGAATGGGCAAGCAATTCCTTTTATTCCAATGCCTGATTTTACCAATGAAGAAAATATCATCTTTGCACCACATCATTATTTTGAGTCAATTTCCAATTTATTTACAATAGAACAAGGATTGGATTTGTTGTATGGTCTTTCAAAATTATATCAAACAACAACGTTTATCGGAGAGTTTGGTTTCTTTGGAAATCCAAGTGATGATGTCAATAAATTCAAACGTTTTGCTAAAAAAGAAGATGCCAATTTTACTTCTTCTACATGGTGGCAATGGGCACAGGCACCCGGCGATCCACATGCAATCAGCTGGGACGGAACGCAATACGAACAAACATCCATGCACTTGATTGAGCTAAATAAGAATGCACAATTTACAGGCAATAAAAATGAATTCTATCTCGATGTATTAAGTAGAACAAGACCCAATGCGATCTGTGGCAAACCAATAAAATTGGTTTCTAATCCTGATGATGGAACAATGGAATTACAAGCAAATACAAATTCTCCGGGCATTACAACACTTTGGATTCCTAATAGATTCGGTGTACCCAAATTTTCAGGTTCAAATAGTAAATTAGAAAAATTAGATGAAGTAGAAGGAGGTTATATAGCAACAATTAATGCAGAAGGAACGTATATTATAAAGGTTAACTATTGATTTTCCATATATTTTCCTGTTTGATTTATACCTAATCTTGAAGAATATTTTGCTATTAATCAATTAATTTTGATACTTAACAAAAGTATCAAGTTTTTTTATTAATTTTATTACAATCTATTAAACATTTATTGTATGAAAAAATATCTACATATCATCATTTTTTTTGGCTTAATGACAGCGCAAGTTGTCTTAGCACAAGATGATCAATCATCACCAAATAATAAAATTGCACCTACTGTTACAGGATATTATCAATCCATAAACTTGGATGAGGATACACCTTGTACGTGCGATACAAAAACACAACGTACACATGACTTAGCAAAAGGACTAAGACCTTATGATGTAATTAATTACAAATTGCATGCATATAAATTTACTTTTGGTAGCTCAACAGTTGGAGTTTCTAAATTATTCAAAGCATTTGAGAACGATAAATCAGTTTATAAGGTTTCCATGAAAGAATGGGATTCATTTATGTTGTTAACTGATGATACTTTTAATGTTACTTCGTTTGAAAGTGCTGCAAAATCTGTATTTGCAACATTCGAACCTATAGATGTAGAATCTTTCCTTCAAAGAAAGAATACTACTTCTTATAATGAGTATGTAAAGTATAAACAAGAATCCTCAAAAAAATAATTCGATTTAAAACCAATTAATATTTTTTGCGGATGAAATCTAATTACAAATATTTTTCATTTTTTCTTTTACTCCTTCTTTTAGGATGTTCGTCAAATAGTTTTGCGCAGAAAACATTGCGATTAAGAATCATAAGCATTAGTGCCAATAATACTGCCGGAACAGACTGTGATGCCAATTGCATAGGTACATCAGATAACCAGTTAGACTGGGTTTTTGATATTGATGATGGAGGAACAGATGTAGATGAAGATTGTTATAACCTGAGTGATGACCAAAATAGCAACACTACTTATCCCAATTATGTTGTTTGGGATAGAAGCTATGATTTTGCTTGTCAATGGCCAAGTGGAGCGATAGATTTTAACGTAGAAGGTTGGGATCAAGATTGTGCAGATGCTTGTATAGGAGGAGGTTTCGGAAATGTAGTCAGCGATTTAGCCTGCACTGTTAATGTAAATCGGGCATATCCTGCTAATAATGCAACAAGTGGAACCTACGGACCATATACAGCAACGTGCAATTATAATAGTGGATTTAATGGAGGTTGGAATTGTGCCGGAACGATAACAGTCACATATCAATGGGAAGTTTCCGGCAGTTATCGCTCACAAACGAATGATAACTTTATTTGTGGTGCTTATAATATGGGAACAGTGGGCGCAGGAGGAACTATAAATAGGAATAATTTTACAAATATAAACTATACAACGGAAGATATTTGTGCTTCGAATGAACCAAATAATGATTCAGGAGATGAAACAGTTTGGATGAAATTTACAACGAGTGCAGACCCGGGAACCGAAGTAACAGTGGATGTAGATGCAATAGGTGGTTCGGGTACAGGTGGGACATTATGTATTGCAGGAGGTACAGTTTTTGGTTGGACAAGAGTATATGAAGGTCCGACATCTTTATCAGGTTGTCCATTTACGTATACTACTAATCCTTTTACACAAATATCTCAAGTGGGTTCAGTTGCCTCTTTAGGAACGGATAATAGTAAAATTGAAATTAGCTGTCCGAAACCTAATCAAACGTATTATGTACAAGTAGAAATGCAAGGTATAGCTACTTGTGATATGGGTCGATTTAATTTATCAGTTTCTGATAATGGTGTTCACGCTGGTCCTGATTATATTTGTATGCCTGCAAGTTCAACTACTCCTGGGGTAAATGGTTTTATGGGAACATTAAATAGTTCTTATGACCCACGAACTTCAACAGGCTCGCCAACATCGTGGGATGGAGGAGATTATGATTTAGCTATTTTTAATCAATCTACAGATTGTGCATCAGAAAGTACAGGTTGTTGTAGTGAACCAGATCATACAACAATTTTATCTGGCTTAAATAAAACCGTGTGGTATCGTTTTAGAACGCCGGCACCAGACTATCCGTCTGCTCCACCTTTAGCACAATTAGCACATACGTATAAAGTGCTAGTTGAAAGACTTGGATCTTCAGGAACTTTAACCTATCCTGCTGTCTATGTTTATGAAGAATCTGCAGTTACTACTAGAAATTGTCCAAACAATAACGGAGATTATGCTAACCTTACTTTCTTAGAACGAGATGAAATAGACCCATTGAATATAGTAAATGGTGGCGATGCAGAAGTTGAACGTCTATGCCTAAAACCAAATACAAACTATTATATTCAAGTTGATCCGGTGGGCACAACGAATAGAGTTGATTTTAATATTAAAGTTGTTAAAGACCAATTCCGACCATCTGATATGATTTGTGATGCAGTCGATTTAGGCTATATAACCACTAACGGACTACAGAATGGACCAACAACAGGAGTTAATTGGTCAAATAATGGACCTTCTTCAAAATTGGGTACTGCAAAATTCTTTGGATTGCCACATACTAATAAATGTACTTCTGGAGAACCTGGAGAACCGGGTGCATCACCGGGTGGCCCAAACCCAAATTCAGGCTCACATACGGCTACTGTTTGGTATAAATTTACTACAGGCAGTAATGTTCCACCGGATTGGATTTATTGGTATGAGGATGATAATACTTTAAACCATGCTAATAGAGGAACGGTTTGTATTGGTACACTTTTCCAAAGTCGTGTTACTTTCTATAAAAATGCTACCTCTTATGCTTGTCCTGTTGGTGGCAATTTAGTAGAAGCTTCTGAAATGAATATTCCTGGAGACTTATGTGATGCAACAACAGGTATAGGTTTTGGAGCACCATGCTATGCTGATATGTTCCGATTAAAATGTCCGGAACCCAATACAACCTATTATGTTCAAGTGAAAGATGCAGGTGCCATTACACCTTGTTACGAAGGTCAATGGAGTTTCGACAATGGATCACATAAAATTACATCGGCACCGACCTTAGGAGGTGCGCCTTCAAATGATAGTATATGTGGTGCTATTAATTTAGGAACAGTTCCAAATGGAGGTCAAATCAATAATGGCGTTATTTATGATAATTTCTGTGCTACTCCGGATTTGTCTTGGAGAGCAGATTTTACTCAATCTTTAGATGCAGATGTTTGGTTTAGATTTAGACCGCCTGCTTCAGGTTCTGTCCGTATTACGGCACAATCAGCACCACCTGGTTCTCCGGGGATAGATGATGATCTAGATATACAAGCAGCAATTTGGGAACCTATTTTAGGAGATGGAACAGATGCGCATTGTTCAGATCCTCGTTTCTTATGGACGCCAATTATTTCGCAAGACCATGGAATTCAAGAAGCCACCGAGGCTGGTGTAGTTACAGCTTTCTATTATGATATTTATAATACTTGTGGAAATAGTTTACTTTGTAATGAAGGAAATAGTTTAATTGCCACTTGCTTAGACCCGAATAAATATTATTATTTACAGATTGATGGAGGAAGTTATGCCACTTGTGATTTAATAGACGCGGGCGATTGTGTTATGGGATATTTCAGACTACAAGTTACAGATGCCGGTTTAGGCTTATACAATAATGCAAGTCCGGGCGATGTGGGCTCACCTTATACAACTTTAGGAATGCCAAATGCTACTTTGAAACATGATGAACCTTGTTTTGCTCAACCGCTTACGATGAATAATGCATCTACAAGCTATGGTTCGTTGACTTGGGTAAATATGACCAATAGATGTGCAACTTCAATAAATGACCCAATTCCGGCAGAATGGAATGCAAAGAATTCATCAACGGATAAAACAGTTTGGGCAAGATTTGTTGCACCGCCAAGCGGTAAAGTTAAAATACGTGCAGAAAATCGTTCTCAATTAAAAGGAGATGCAGATTATCATGAAAATATAAATATTCAGTTAGCCTTATATCAAACTACAAATTGTTATGATAAATATCGACTTGTAGAAGTTGGCAATGGCAATGGATTTGATGGCGGAGGTGTAGAAATAGATCCATTAAATGATGACGATTATACAGGGATTTGCGTACCATGTACTGGTACGTGTGGTTTTGATGAATATTATGTAGGTCGTTGTTTAATTCCGGGACAAACCTATTACATCATGATAGATGGAGAAGCAGGATATACGTGCGCTGCAGATGTGGAAGATGTTGAAGGAGATTTTAGAATTTCTGTACAAGAATTAAATGGAATTCCGGCATCAACTAACGATTCTATATGTGATGCCTATTTAATGACACCAATCTCTAATACTGTTGGTGCAGTCTATAATTCACCTATCGCATTTAATAATGAATGTGCTTCTATTGATATGTCGTATGAAGGTAACGGAAAAATTGCAGACGAAATTGAGGGAGCTGTGTTTGATATTGACGTTGAACACACATTGTGGTTTAAATTCGTTGCACCTTCAACAGGAAAAGTAAAAATTGAAGCGTTGGAAGATGGTGGAATTGATGACATTGATTTAGGTATTGCAATTTATGATATTCCAACACAAAATTGTGCAGATATACAAACAAACGGATTCAAATTTGATGACGATTATGACCCAGCAGTATTTGGAATTGCCAATTCTGATGATGAAGAAATCACAGTTTCTTGCTTAGTTCCGGGAAGAACGTATTGGGTACAAGTAGATGGTGAAAGCAACATGACTACATGTGGTCCTGCATTTTCCGGAACAGATTGTAAAACTGGTCAATTTAGAATGAGAATAACTACTTTAGCCTCAGACCCAACTTATGCTTCGAATGTTAACTATTCAAGTCCTGCAGGATCTTCAGCTGGAGGAAATGATATGTTTTGCGAAGCACATCAAGTAAGAAATGCCGGAGGAACCTATAATCCGGTTAATCAAAATACATATTTAAACCCTGGCGAGACCATTACATTTAATCATAATAATAGATGTGCAACTGCAGAACAGAATGAACCGGAAGCTAATGGATGGGATTTGAATCCTTTTGATTCAGACTCCGACCCGACAGTATGGTACACCTTCAACACTGGTCCGGCTTTAGGTCCATTACGTCCGGGTGATATTACGATTAGAGTTACAAATCCTTCAGGTACATGTTTTGATCCGGATGTAGATTTATATGAATATAATGGTACGTTTACTTCAAGTGCATGCGATGCACAAGCAGTAACACATGCACAGTTTAATTCATTAACACGAATCGGAGAAGGAAAAGTATTTAATGTTTTAAAACCAAGAGAAGAAGAAATAAAAATCTCTTGTCCAAAACCTAACACACGTTACTTTTTGCGAATTTTAGGATCAAGTGCTTGTCCTTTATTTGGTTCTGACCAAGGTGATTTTGATGTTTCTATCTCAATGAGTAGTGTTAATATAAATTTCCAAACCAATGATAATATTTGTGGAGCATCAAATGTAGGAAGTGGAACATTAAATTCAGGTTCAACTCTGTCACTAACTAATCAAAATAATATTTGCGCAACTCAAGAATTTAATGAACCAAATACTTCTCAAGGATGTGTTCAAAATGAACCATGCTATGATGAAACAATGTGGCATAAATTTACGACAGGTCCAAATCCTGGCGCAGTAGAAGTTGAGATAACTTCACTCGTAGGAATTGGTGGTTTCTTTACTGTTCCATCTGTAACAGTATATAAATATGTTCCTTCCGGAGATCCATGTTCTTCAACACCATTTTCAAATATTGTTGCTTTAGATGATGATATGGGATTTGCAACATTATTGGGTGGAATAATTGATCCAACAGCTAAAGTTACCCTAAATTGTGTTTCTCCAAATACAACATATTATATTCAAGTAGATGGAGCAGATGTAAGTTTATTCGGCTTTACTTTCCCTGGCTTTACAGATAATTATTATTATAATGTTGATGTAAGAGATTTGGGAAGTGGCACAGGAAGACCGGCAAATGATAATCTGGCATTTGCAATTCCGGCAGACGATGTAGCTCCTATTGATGGTATGCTTCCGGCAAGTGGTTCACTAACAGTATCAGGACATAACAGATGTGCTACGTGCGAAAATGGAGAAAATGGAGATTATTGTGGAAATAATACTACTGACCATACAGCTGCTTTTGGAGCAGAAGATGAAACTGTTTGGTATTATTTTACAACACCGGCAACTCCGGGTACAACTACTATAACTGTAGCTGATGATCCTGCAGTAAGCGGAACGTTTAGTCCTAATTTTACTTTATATTACAACAATGGCTCTTATCCACTCTTTAGAAATACAAGTGGCATTAGTAACAATCTAATTCAAGAAGGTTCAACAAAGAGTTCATTATACGGTACTGCATCGGGAAGCTATACATGTTTATTACCGAATACGAAATATTATTTACAAATTGATGGAAACGATAATGTTCCCGGAACAGATGACCAAAATAATTTCTTAGTTACCATTACAGATGATGGTTCCGGTACACCTGGCCCAACATCTCCAACTAATTATGATTTAATTTGCTCTTCAGAAAATTTAACTATTCCAACCAATGGAACAAACGGAAACTTAACTAGAACCAATAAATGTGCTTGGGAAGAAGCGGGTGAGCCGAATACAAGCAACAATATGGGAAATACCGGAGATGATGTTACTTCAAATGATTATGACGAAACAGTATGGTTCACATTTGTTCCGCCGACTGATGGCGATATTAACCTTACTTTGGAACCAACAAGTGGCATTACCGGAGGAATCAATTATGTATTATACAAGATGCCGAACACATCAACAATTTCTTGTAGTGGTACACCTGCAGATATTCCAAATTGGAGTCAATTAACAGAAATTGCGAGTGGATCAGGGTTAGCATTAAATACGGTAGGTACTACTGATAGAATAAGTGAAACTTGGCCATGCCTAAGTACAGGAACGCGATATTATTTGCAAGTAGATGGCAATGACTGGCCGGCAACTGCTGATGTAGGTAACTTTAATATACAATTATCACATACATCAAAAGCTACACCTGTAAATGATGATATATGTGGAATTGGTTCAACAGCAAATACTGGAAATTTTGGAACATTCTCTTCTTCAAATACTGTAACAGCAACCAATCAAGATAATAGATGTGCAACACAAGAAGTAAATGAACCAAATATTAATGGGCCGATGAATGATATAACAGATGCTTCTTATGACCATACACTTTGGTATAAATTTACGGCAAGCAATACAGATGGAACTTATACTGTTTCGGTTACTAATGTTGGTGGAGATGCAATTAATGGCTCAATAGTAGTGTATAGAGAAGATGGCACGATTTGTCCAACTACAAACTTTTCTAATTTAGTAGAAGTTAAATCATCACCAACCACAGGTTCTGTTTCTAATAATGAATCTTTGACATTAGAATGTTGGGAAATAGAAGAAGGAAGAACATATTATGTTCAAGTTCAAGGCTGGGACGGCATTGGAGGTGGAGATGTTGGAGATAACTTTAACGTTTCCGTTCAATTTAATAGCGGCACGACGAATCCGGCAGATAATATTTGTACTGCACCAATGGTTACTGTCGGAGGTGGAAATGTATCAGCAGATAATCGATGTGCAACTACTCAACCAAACGAACCAAATATTTCGCCATCACCTCAATCACCTACAAATGGAGATGATTACGACGAAACGCTTTGGTATTCATTTGTTGCGCCACCATCAGGTGAAGTACGCTTAAATACTTCTTCTTATAGTCCTTCTACTTTGACTTTAAATGCGGATCTATATAGCGTGCCTGCAGGTTATAATTGTTCAGTGTCCGGATTTTCAGGATTGACTAGAGATGATAATACGACCTTCTTGACATCAATTTCTAATTCTTGGGATTTAAGATGTTTAATTCCAGGCAATACCTATTACATCCGATTTGATGGAAACGATGGTGTATTAAGTGTTCCACCGGATAGAGGAACATGGAATTTTAACTTAACTAATTTAGATAATACGAATATTTATCCTACAGTAGTTAACGATGAACCTTGTGGTGCTATTGATGTTACACAGTTTGTACGCACACAAGCACAAGGACCTTGTTCAAGTGATAATCAATATTACAATAACAACTACAGTATTTTAAATGCAGCTACTGATGTTGATGAAGCAACGCGTTCTGTTCAAGCATTTGGATGTAACGGAGAGTCAAATTGCAACGATTATTGGTTCAAATTTACTGTGCCATTAGATGCTACAGGAATTCGAATTCAAGGAAATGACGAATATCCTATCGGCGCTATAACTAATAACTCTCACCAGCATATTGGTATATATAGAGCAACCGGAGGTTGTGGAGGCACTTTACAACAAATTAATTGTGACGATGGTGGATTTGGAAATGATGTTGATTTCTCTTTAGCAGCGTATCCGGGAGAAACTTTATACGTTCAAGTATTCGACGAGAATGCACCGGCATCTCCTACAAATCCAACATTTGGGTTCTGTATTTCGGTAGATTGCCCACCAAAACAAAATTGTGCTCCAAATAATATTGTTTATGGACAAGCACAATGCTGGAACTTAAATACAAATGGTGTTGATATATCACCTCAATATTATGATTGTTTGCCTGGTAGTAATAATTCAGTTAACTACGTATCATTTACAACAGACTGCGATGGAACGCCTGTTGATACAGTAACTGTTGTTTTCTCGGTTACTGAAATAGGTTGTGGCTCAACTGCCATGTCGATGTTCTTAGATCAAACACCATGCGCGTCTCCGTTAGGACAGTATGATGATATCTTAATTAACTGCGCCGTATTTGAAGAAGTTACGGGTGGAACAACTGCTACAAACTTCTCTTCAACTTTTATATTACCTGCATGTGCCACTTATGTAATGCAAATTATAGGTGATGAAAATACGCCGGATTGTGCTTCTGCAGGTCAAGTATTGATTCTAAAATCTACCTTACCACCAACACAAGTATTACCGGTAGAATTGACGAGCTTTACAGGTTATAATGATGGAGATGTGAACATTCTAAATTGGACGACCGCTTCAGAATCTAATTCGTTGAAATTTGAAGTGGAGAAGAGTTTAGATGCTATCAACTTTACATATATCGGTGAACGTCCTGCAGCAGGGAACAGCAGTGTTCCATTGAGTTATACATTGACAGACGAACATCCTGTTTTGGGATATAATTATTACAGATTAAAAATTATCGACCAAGATGGAACGTATGAATATTCAAAGATTATTCCAATAAAAGTAACAGAAGTTGGAACCAATAACACAGATGGAATTGTTCAAGTATATCCTAATCCAACTAATAATCAATTGAATATTGTGTACCAAGCAAGCAAAGATCAAAAATTAAGCTTGGATGTTTATAATGTGATTGGACAAACAATGCAATCAACAATTTATGAGATAAATGAAGGCATCCAAACAATCACGATAGATGTACACAATTATGCAAAAGGCTTATATATCTTGGATTTGAAGAATACATCAAATGGAAATAGATATCAAACTAAGTTTATAAAAGACGAATAAAATTGAATTGAAATGGATATTAAAATCTCGGTAATTTTTACCGAGATTTTTTTTTATTGTAAGAATGTTGGAACGCCGTTTTTGTTCATTCCTTTTTGAACTGCTTTATCAAAAAATTGTTTGGCGCGAGAAGTATCTTTTTTTATCAAAAATAAATAGCCTAAATTTTCATAAGGCGCAAATAAATCTTGTTTCGATTTTATTAGATTTTTGTTGTATTGTAAAACGCTATCTTCTCCTTTTGTTTCATAAATTAAAGTCGATATTTTATTGACGATAGCATTGTTTGAATTATCTTTTTCCCAAATCTTGTTGTATAAATATAAGGCAGAATCTTTTTGGTTTTGTTCGTAATATAAATCGCCAATAAGCTCAGTTGCATCTGTTAAAGTGGTGTCATTTTGCTGCGCAAGTTGATATTGATGTAAGGCTTTTTGAATTTTTCCGGATTTATAATAAATAATACCTTCAAAGATATGACAAACAGAATTTTCGGGATAAATGGCATTTGCTTTTTGGATATGATAAAGTGCTTTGTTTAAGTAATCAGCATTTATTGTTGCATCATATTTTTCTTTGTATGTCATTGCAGCGATGCGTTGTCCTTCATAAGATTGCTCTAATTGTGGTGCATCATTTTCTACTAAGGTAATGCTGTCTTTCCAAACCTCAGCACGTTGATAGGAAAATATTGACCAGATAACCACAATTGCAAAACTCACTTGAAGTACACGATTCATATTGTCATTAAAAACGCCAAAAAGTATAGCTACCACACAAATACAAAAACCTAATGAACCTATAAATGCATATCTATCGGCGATGATGCCTGCAACAGGAACAATAAAATTTAAACAATACAACAAGAAAATCAACAATGAAATAAAGCCAAATGCAAGCAACTTATTTCGCTTAAAATAATAAATTATTATTCCAAGAATAGTGCATCCTAAAAGAAGACAAGCAATTGCTTGCCAACTAAAAAATGGAAATAACTCAACTTGATTAAATCCAAAATAATACCAATAACCATAAGGTACAGCTAAAAACTTTAGATAATAATAAAACGTTACTGCGGTTGCAGCAATCTTATCAAGTAAAAAGGTAGTGTTAAAAAATGGATTTTCTGTATATGAAACATACGAAATGATTTGTTCGTTTGTTGGCTTTGGAATCAGTATGTCTGGCAATGTTGAATGAAAAAATGTTTGCAGTATATGTAATAAAATGAAAATAAAAATTGCGTGTTTTATTTTTGATTTTCCATAAAAGAAAATTAAAAGAAATGGAATAAAAAACATAAATCCAACAGCATCGTATTTGCTGAGAATAGCACAAACAAACAAGAAGGAACTAAGCAAATATCCGACTATAATATTTGACTTATTTTGATTTTGTATCATTAAAATTGGAATGCAAGAAAGAATTCCAAAAAGCATACTCAAAATATTATCTCGGCTTTTTAAATTACAAATTACGTTTGTATGAATTGGATGAACTAAAAATAAAATGGTAACAATTAATGCAATCAGTTTCTTGTTTTTCTCTAAAGGTAATGCACACATAAAAGCATAAATACTGACACAAAGAAGATAATACAACACAACATTTACAATGTGTGAAATCGGTGCGCTGGGTTCTCCAACAACATAATTTTCTATTGCATAAGAAAGAATTAAAAACGGACGATAATCGCTTTTGTTAAATGGAGTTTTAAAAATATGCAATAATCCTTCTATGCCTTGACTTCGTTGCGGCAAATCAGTATTGATAAAATAATCATCCAAGGCATAGTCATAAGAAAAAGTTTTGGCATATAACAATAATACCAAACCTAGCAATAATAAACATACACCAAATTTATTCTCGTAGATTTTTGCCGGAAATTTCATTAAGTAATGATACTAATTTCTACCTAATTAGTAATAAGTTTCTTCTTAATTTTTTGGAATAAAGCCATGGTTCATGTCCACACGAAAAAGGTTACTTATTGGTTTAAGAAGACACTAAACAAAGCTATAGTATGAAGCTTTATAGACGATAAAATCTATAAATTACAAACAAAATACAGATTAGAATGTTACCTTTGAAGAGAAAATATGTAATATGATTATTCCAAAGAAAGTAGAAAAAACACTAAACGCTCATTTAGAATTAGAAGCCGATGCCTTTTTTAGTTACCTTGCTGTGGCAGCTTGGTGCGAGAAAGAAGGTATGGAAGGCTGTGCTAAGTTTTTCCGTAAACAATCAGATGAAGAACATGTTCATTTTATGAAATTCTTTGACTATATCAACGAAGTTGGTGGACATGCCATTGTGCCTTCTGTGAAACAACCAAAAATTGATTTTAAAGATATCTTAGAGATATGCCAACACGCACTAAATGGTGAAAAGAAGGTGACTAAATCTATCTATAATGTTTTGAAAGTTACCCAACAAGAAGAAGATCACGCAACAGAAGAATTTCTTCAATTTTTTGTGATGGAACAACGCGAGGAAGAAGTGCAGTTTAATAGAATTATAGACAAGATAAAACTCATTGGTAAAGGTCCGCAAAGTTTATATTACATCGATAAAGAATTTGAAAAATTAGTTGCTTCAAAAGGAAAAGATGGCGGAGAAGGAAATGAATAATAAACTTTCTTGCTCCTTTTTTTTTGCATATCATTTCATATTTTTATCTGCCAATATTTAATTTCCTTTTTCTCTATTAAAGTAATTCCAAGACGTAGATTTCCCATTGATTTCTTGAATCCCTTGTCATTTTTATAAATGACAAATAGCAATTTTGTTAATGTACATTATATTAATATTCACTCAGTTAAATATTACTATTATTCTAACTTATTTAGTACAATTACACTAATTATTTAGATTTTATATAAATAAAGTGTTTTTAATTAAAACCGAAAAATAATTGTGCAAATTTGTAAAATTAATGTTAATTTTATTTTTGTTTACTTTAGGTGAAAAACTATTTATTTTAGGAGTAATATTAGAAATAAGTATAAAGATTATGAAAAAATTTTACAAAGTTATTCTAACTTCTTGTTTCTATCTTTCCTTTTGTGCAGGTTTTGCAGAGTCAGGTTATTACCAAAAAATTGATTTAGATTTAAATACTTCTTGTACATGCAAAGATAAAACAACACGTACGTATGAATTAGCCAAAGCGCTTCAGCCGGAAGATTTTAGCAAGTATAATTTTTATGCATATACTTTCCAATTTCCTGAAAATATAAACGGCGTTTCAAAATTATTCAAAGCTTTTGAAAATGATTTGTCTGTGCATAAAATTTCAATGATTGAGTGGAGTTCATTTATGCTTTTAGTTGATGATACTTTCGACAAGAATTCTTTTGAAATTGCAGCAAACAAAATCTTTAAAACGATAACACCAATTTCTTACTCCGAATTTTTAAACAAGAAAGTAAGAGATAAAACATTGCTGAGTGAATATCTCAATTTAGCAGATAAGCAACAAAATATTATAAATACTAATAAATAAGTAAAAAGTAAACCTATGAATACATTTTACAAAAAGCTATTTCCTTTATTCTTGCTAACACTATTAGCATGCATTTCAAATAATAGTTATGCGCAGAAGAATTTAAAATTAGTTATTACTAAAATTGAAGCCAGCAATTCGTCGGGAACTGATTGTGATGCGGCATGTTTAGGAGGAGATAATGAAATAGACTGGGTTTTTGATATTGATGATGGTGGTACTGATGTGGATGAAGATTGTTATAATCTGTCTGATGATAATAACTCAAATTCTACTACTCCAAACTTTAGTGTATTTAATAGAAATTACGATTTTGCATGCCAATGGCCATCAGGAAATATAGATTTTAATGTAGAAGGTTGGGATGAAGATTGTGCTGATGCATGTATTGGCGGAGGATTTGGAAATACTGTGAGTGATTTAGCCTGCACTGTAAATGTAAACAAGCCATATCCTTCCAGCACAAACGGAACATATACATATACAGCCACGTGCAATTATGATAAAAACTTTGATGGAACTCCTAATTGTGGTGGTACTATAACGGTAACTTATCAATGGGTAGTTTCGGGTAGTTGGAAAGCGCAAACCGGTTTTAATTATATATGTGGAGCAGCAGACTTTGGAACACTTGCATTAGGAGGAACAAAAACAAATGGAGCTTTTTCCAATTCTGGAGCTAACACAGAAGATATATGTTTTTCTAATGAACCCAATGTAACTACAGATGATGAAACTGTTTGGTTCAAATTTACTTCAAGTGCTACGCCGGGCTCTAATATAAATGTAGATGTAACCGCAAGTGGAGCATTATGTGCCGGCTGGGTAAAAGTCTATGAAGGTCCAAGCTCACTTTCGTGTCCATTAGATTATTCTACAAATCCATTTTCTGTTCTTACACAAGTTGGTTCAGCCGGTGTCGATTTAAGTGATGTTGATATCAATTGCCCGAAAGCTAGTCAAGCATATTATGTACAAGTCGAGATGTGTACACCTGGTTTACAGGCTGGCTGCATTGGTACTTGCGATGCCGGAACTTTAGGTATTGTCATAAAAGATAATGGTGCACCAAGAGCTGCAGATATTTGTTCTCAGGCAATCGACTTAGGTACACTTTCTATTGGTGGAACTATCGGAGACGCCGCCGGAAATAATAAATGGAATAACTTCTGTGCAGGTACAACTGGAGATCCAAATCCGAATTGGACTTTATTGGGTGTATCTACAGATCCTTATCAAACTGTTTGGTTTAAATTCAACACAGGCGCAAGTGGGGCTGGTAGAAATATTTCGATTGATGGATATAATGATCCACATAGTTGGGGTGACCAAATTGATTTAAAATTAGCTCTATATAGTGGAACTTGTGGAAGCATGACCTTAATCGATAAAGATTATGATACACCTCCATATAGTGAAACATTAGATGTAACTTGCTTACAGCCAAATACAGAATATTATATTCTCGTCGGAGGTAGTAATATCGAACCGATCACGGGTTCTTCAAAAGAGGGTTATTTCGGGTTGACTGTAAAAGATAACGGACCATATCCGGTAAATGACCTTATATGTGATGCCAAAAACATAACTGTTCAAACTAAATATACTTATAATTCTTATTCACTCAATAGTGAATCAAATGTTAGTGGTACGAACTGCTGGGAACCAAATCCAAATTGGACAGCAGAAGTTTGTCAAGATAACGATGCCGCAGTTTGGTATAAAATTGGGCAAGTTCCCGGACGAACAATTGTAGTAGATGCTAATGATAATGGAAGCGATGACATCAGTATTCAAATGGCATTGTATTCCTCTACAACCAACGATTGTAATGCAACAAAAACTTTAGTTCAAACAGAAAATAACATTTCGTCTAACGATGAAGATGCCTACTTTAATTGCTTAAATCCAAATTTATATTATTGGTTAATGGTTGATGGTGGTGATTATGATCCGACATGCTTAGGTATAGCAAAAGCGTTGGAAGAAGGCGATTTCTCATTGCGATTCTGGTTTCCTGAAGAAGGAGAAATTACAGGTTGTGCTGCTGAATATTTAGGAGCTGTTCCGGATGGCGGTTCTATAACGATTAAAAATTTATCGAATATTTGTGGAGCAGGTTCAATAACAAATTTCCCTGCACCATCTTCCTTCTCTTTTGATAAAGCAGTGGTCTATTCTTTCACAACGCCTCCTGCAGTCGGCTATACAGATGCAAGTGTGAAAATTGAAGGATTTACTAACCCTTATTATTCTTATTCATCCGGAGGAAATATGGATCCAACTTTCCTTTTAGCAGGTGATGAAATTGATATGCAATTAGCACTCTATTCAGATGGTGCTTGTAGTGCATCTCATTTTGTAGTAGGAAGTAATTATGATGTAACTGTAGGAACAAATGTCCGAACGGGTTCAGATGAATCCTTAATCGTAAATTGTTTAAAACCAAATACAGTATATTATTTAGTAGTAGATGGAAGTCCTCTAAATTCTAATGGTTATTATGATTTAAAAATTTCTGATTATGGAAAACACACACCAAACGATTTATTGTGTCAGGCTATCGATTTAACAGCTACCAATTCTGCTCCATGGACAAACTGCAATAGTAATACGGTTGTCCAATTAAATAATCAGAATAATTATTGTGCAACAACGACAAACGATATACCGGCATCTTTAGGAATTCGACCACCAAATTGGGGTGAAATTAATAGCCCGGTTTGGTATAAATTCAAAGCACCAAAATCCGGTAAATTAAAAATAGAAGCCAATAATTCTATTTCAGATGTTGTTCCTCCATTTGATGAACCGGAAATTAGTGCACAGTTAGCTGTTTTCTTCTTGCCTGGTGGGTATCGAGGTACTTGTGCAGATTTATCTACAGAAAAAGATAGATTGCAATACATAGGTTCCAATCACGATGCCTTATTGCATGATGAAGAATATACTATTGAATGTTTAATGCCGGATTCTATTTATTATTTATTAGTAGATGGAAGTTCTGAAACTCTTTGCCCTACTTGTACACGTGGAGAATTTTATTTGAAATTAACAGCCGATCCAAGAGATAGACCGGCAACCAACGATTTACCTTGTGATGCTATCGACTTAGGTACACCTGCAGTTTGGACAACGCCTGCAATTTATGATACTAGAGTTTCTCCTGCAAGCGGTGCCGGAACATATCCTTCTCCAACGACTGGTTATCCAACAACAACAGGTTTGCATAATGGACCAAGAAATAATGCTGGTTCGTGTATGCGAGTGGAAAATAATTTCTGTGCCGGTATAGATAATGAACCGGCTGTAAATGGAGGTAACTTCTTTACAGATTTCTCACCAGACGGAACTGTATGGTATAAATTTACTGCACCAAGCACCGGAGAAGTAAAAATAAATACAATCAGCGACCCGGATAGTAGAGGAGATTTATTATATACGCAAATTGGCGTTTTCGAAACATCTGACAATACGTGTACTGGAACGATGGTTGGTATCGCAGCAGACGGACTTCCGGATAATTTAGACGGAGATAATGAATTAACAGTAAAATGTTTGGATCCGGGCAAAACTTATTTCTTAATGGTAGATGGTGCGGGCGTGAACAAGCGCGGATATTTTGAATTACAAATTCAAGCAGTGCCGGCAACACTTACAGGACCAGCAAATGATGATATCTGCGATGCAACAGCAGTAACATATCCGGCATCAATTGGAAGCACAACTTCCGTTGATGATCAAACAAATAGATGTGCCACTATACAAACTATTTATCCAAGTCCAACAACTTTTACAACAGATGCAGATGTTTGGTATAAATTTACAACACCAAATACAGCTGCTCCTCACGCAGTAAAAGTGGAAGTCACCAGCGGATTGCCTTGGCCATTCGGCGATGCAATGGATCCACAAATTGCATTATACAAAATGAATCCGACAAGTGGCCCATGTGCAACTTCATTTACTTTGGTTGATGATGATTATAGTGCATTAGGCTTACCTTTCTATGAGTCCTTTGAATTCCATTGCTTAGAACAAAACACTACATATTATTTAATGGTGGATGGAAGTGGATTAAATGAACAAGGTAATTTTGATTTGGATATTACACGTATTGCTCCACATCCATTGCCTACAAATGATAATATTTGTTCTGTTGGCACAAGTACTACAAATGGATATTTAGGCACATTAGGTGCAACAACAGGTAACAAGATTGGTAATACAACAACGAATTGGCACAACTTCTGTTCTTCTGTCGAAACTGGTGAATCTGCACTAATGACGGATGGTAATTATTCTTTAGACCAAACAGTTTGGTTCCATTTTAAAACACCTAATGTAGCCAATAATATAGATGTTGAAATTAGAGCAGAAAGTGACCCTAATAATGTTGGAGATGCAGTTGACTTGCAAATGCTGCTTGTTCAAGGAAATCCGGGCTGTTCTCCTACAGACTTTACAACGCTAACGCCAATAGAATCTGTTGATCCGCTACTTACTTTTGATGCAACGATGAATGTATGTCTTCCTCCAAATACAGATTTCTATATTCAAGTAGATGGAAGTGGTTTGAATAAACAAGGATACTTTACTATGGAAGTAGAAAATATGGGCACAACTTCTTCTCCGGTAAATGATAAAATTTGTAATGCTAAAACGTTGCCAAGTAGTGGTACAATTACCGGTTCCTATTCCGGTTATACGAATGATAATAATATCTGTGCAACGTTAGAAGCAAATGAAAAACAAGAATTCCCTGGTGGCGTACAACGTTCTGTTTGGTATAAATTCGTTGCACCTACATCCGCAGATGTTTCTATAGAAGTCAAAGGTAATTCTTGGGTACCGTTTACAGAAAATTATTTCTTACCTGATATTACGATTTGGGAATTATCAGATAACACTTATGCCTCTATTGATGACACAATCGCAGGATGTCCAACACCAAGTGCCGCCAATTGGAATCAATTAGAATTTAACGACTACCAAGGTATTCCAAATTCATTAGCAAACGGAGTTTATCCAACTGTTGTATTAACACCACAATGCTTGAAACCGGGTTATACTTATTATGTTCAAGTAGATGGTACAGCTGGAATTGGATTAGATGGATATTTCAGTATTCAAATAAAAAATAATCAACCATCATATAGTAGTCCTACAAACAATGAAGCATCAGGTGCTACATCGGTTCCAATTAGCACGGCATCTTGCCAATATAGTAATGGAACATGGCAAAGCGCAGGAGGATATACTTTTGGCACGAATCCGACATGGTCAAATCCAAACTTGATAGGTATTGCCAACTCTTCCGGAATTCCATCATGTACACAAAATTGCGGAGATGTTTGGTTTAAATTCCAAATGCCGGCTGTTTGTGGGAACAACACAAAATCATTTGTAAAAATTGAAGGCGATGATGAATTTGATTTAGATTTGAATGGCTATCCTGAATTGGCAATTGCAGCTTACAATGGCGGTAGCACAACTTCCACTTCAAACTTATCCTTTATGAAATGTAGTGTTGGCGGTACAGGTGTAGATCCTGATTTTTCTATTGCTGCAAATCCGGGCGATTGGATTTATTTACAAGTTTGGGATTTGGAAGGAAATGAACAAAACAAACATTTCAAGCTATGTGTATCTCAACAAAAAAGTGCAGATGATTGCGTGGATGCAACAGTTATGACCTTAGATATTCCATATTGCTGGAGTGTAGAATCACATACCGGAGAAACTCCAAATAGTGCGGTTCCTGGTTCCGGATTAAATACATGTTTTAATGATGGAAATCCAAAACACTCATCTTATTTTAAATTCACTACAGATGCAGCAACTAACTTCTGTGACGATTATTATATATATATCAATACAGCAGCATTAGCCAAACAATTACCATCAGGTGCAAATCATGCGTGTTTGTCAGGAATTTCCAGTTCTGTTGAATTAAACATGGCACTTTGGGAATTAAAATCCGGAGGACAACTCTGTACGCCGGGAATTTCTAATGTTACTACAGCAGATTGCCAAACATGGAACGACTGTGGTGGCGGTTCATTTGGTTTTAACGTAACTGGTCCTCATGGAAATGGTGGAGTTGTTGATGATACTATTTGGTATAATATGGGTTCAGGTCAACAGCTAAAACCAAATACTACTTACTATATTGTTTTAGATTATAACATCGAGAATCCAATTTATGAAAATAGAGTGGTACTTGATGGTGTAATAGAAGTAGGAAGAAGATGTAAAGGAAGAACTTGGGAATATACTACGACATCTGTTATTACAACGAATAAATATTGCACTACTCGAGATGGTTGGCGACATTACTATGACGATAAAGGTACTACTTCAACAAATGACGATAAATACGTATTCTCTTTATTCCCGAATGGAAATACTTTTGAAGGTACAGCAACCATAACACTTGATCCAACATTTCATAGTTATGAAGATTTTGCAGACCATTTTGCAGAATATGTAATGAAAAGAAGATGGGATTTTAATATCACTAGTGGCTCTATAAATCCTTCAAATCCTGTAAAAGTGAGATTCTATTACCAAAATCAAGAAAAATATGATGTGGTGAACAGAGCGCAATGGTTTGCTGTAAATTATCCATCTAATTACGAAGATTTTGAATGGTTTAAATCAGCTAATGGTCATGTGTTTGACCCAAGTACAGATGTCAATTCAAGAGTTATCTCCGTTGGACCAAATGGATATTCTGAAACCGGTTGTTTGAGTTATTGGAATGCAAGTGGCGTGTATGTAGGACCTCCTGGCGTACAACGTTGTAACCAAAGATTAATAACAGATTGGGATGATGATAATGCTTACCATGAATGGTGTAATGGTGTCCACTTCTGCGAATACAACGGTCTAACCGGATTCTCAGGTGGAACCGGCGGGGCAGGTGATAGCCCTTGGGATATTTCTCCACTTCCGGTTGAATTGACCAGCTTCACCGGATACAATGACGGCAATAAAAACGTATTAAATTGGACAACAGCATCAGAGTTAAATACATCTAAGTTTATTGTTGAGCGTGCTGCAGCAAATACAGGAACTTTTGTGTCGATAGGCGAACGTCCTGCAGCCGGCAATAGCTCGCAACCACTTAACTATACTTTAGATGATAATGCACCAATACAAGGCGAAAATTATTATCGTTTAAAAATTGTTGATCTCGACGGAAGCTATAAATACTCACAAACAATCTTGATTAATATAACAAATCAAGTTCAGTATGAGAATGAAATAGTAGGCGTATTCCCGAACCCAACACACGATATGATAAATGTTGATTATGTAGCTTCTAACAAGTCAACAGTAACACTTCGAATTTATGATGCATTAGGACAAGAAATGATGAAAACAAAACAAGATGTATTAAAAGGAAGTCAGCTTGTAAAATTAGATGTGGCTACCTTTGCTAAAGGTGTTTACATTATTCAAATACAAGATGAGAACAACGGAAAAATTGTTCAGTCTAAATTTATAAAAGATTAAGTTTAGCAACCCAACACAAAATCCCGACATTTATGTCGGGATTTTTTTATTTTTATACAATATGAAACACAGCTTTCTTTTGCTTTTTTTGTTGATATCCAATTTTACTTTTTCGGAGGATACACTTCGCTTTATTTCAGATACTACATCGACAGTTCTTGAAAATATAAAAGAAAATTCAACAGACGAAATAAGCGTAAATGCTGTTCCTCCAACACCAACTAAACGAAAATGGAAAGCCGATAAAGTACATTTGCTTATAGGCATAAATTATTCTTATTATAATCCTATTGTTTCAGAAAATGATATTTTTCAAGGCTCGAAATATTCAGATGCAGATTCTTCAATGGTTTGGGAAGATAGACATACTAAAATTAATTTAGCCAAACAACATAGGATTTCTAACTTTCAAATCAACTTACAAGCTAATTTTTGGAAAGGATTATATTTTGGTATGAATTATCAAATTACTTCCATTAAACGATATAAGAAAGATGAACATCTCGGAAATTTTTTATCCAAAAAAAATAGCACATTCTTAATTGTTTCCGCTCAAGTAGGCTATGTATTTGAATTCTTAAAAAACAAGGCATTACAAATTCATCCATCAATTCGCATTGGAGGTTATGCTGCAGATGATTACTACGATAGTGGCATCGGAAAGAAATTTTATTTTGGTACTGATGTTCAATTGCGCTATCTCATAAAACGAAAAGCCGGTTTTAGCTTAGGCTTCGATTACGATTTTTTGCGATATAAGAAGAAAGGATACGACAATGTTTTTCAACAAGAAACTTTTCAAAAAACAACATTTAATAATTTTCATTTAAATGCCGGATTGTATTTTAATATTACCATAGACACTAAAAAATAAGTTGAACAATTTTGTAATGAATAAAAAAATATCAAACACCAAAATCATTACTATTTGCATTGTGTTAGTGTTGAGTATTGTAGTTTTATATTACAATAATACCTTAAGAGTTCCTTCCATCTTTGATGGAAAATTTTATACAACCGCTTTTATAGCTCCATCAGAAAATCCAATTTACTTAAAAGAAAAGCAAAGTGCATTGCCTGAGTTATCATTATGGACAGATAGCATTATAGCATCCAAATATCAATATCCTGATTTCTTTCTAAAAAATACAGCAACAACATCCTTTTTAGTTTTGCGAAACGATACGTTGATTTTTAAACGCTATTTGAATGGTGTAAAAGAAGGAGATAATACACAACTTTTTTCTGTTACTAAAGTATTTGTTACTTCGCTTTTGGGCATGGCCATTCAAGATGGATACATTCAAGCTATAGAAACGCCTGTAACTACTTATTTTAAAGGTTTAAAAGATGAGCATTTTAAACAACTTACCTTACGGCATCTAACACAAATGCAATCAGGATTGAATTACGATGAATACGGCAAAATTTTTCAAACCTTACAATATTATTATGAAAAAAATTTAACGCGCTCCATCTACGCAGCACAATTTGATACACCGCCGGGTTTGCAATTCAAATACAAATCAATCGACACACAAATTTTGGGTGAGTGTATTAAAAATGCATTAGACAAAAACAACAAGAAAATTTTAGAGTATTTCCACGAACGTTTATGGAATAAACTCGGTATGCAAGACAGTGCATATTGGGCGTTAGACAGCAAAATTACACGCAATCCAAAATATTATGGCGGCTTAAATATGTCGGCGCGCGACTTGGCTAAATTCGGCACTTTGATTTTACATCAAGGTCGATATAAGAAAAAACAATTGTTTCCTAAAGATTGGTTTGCCTATTGCCGCGACACAACGCATAGATGCAAAGAAGAAGATAAATATTGTATGGGTTGGTATTATTCGGTCGATGACAACAACAGCGAAGTTTATTATGCTGCCGGTTTTAACGGACAAATTATGCTTATTAACGAAACCAAAAATGTAATCGTTATTCGATTAGGAAAAGATAGAGGCGGCGTAGATTGGTATCCGATAATGAAAAAATTGTCGGAGTTGGTATAGTTTTCTCATCAGCTATTTCTATTTAATTCCACTATTAAAAATCGTTAATATAGATATTGATGTTATAAAATAGCGTATTTTTGCAATTCTAAATCTAATACATTGAACAAAGTTATACTCGTTGCAATTATTTTAAGTTGCACTATTTTCTCCACAGAAGCCAAATCAAAATGCTGTAAGAAAAATAAAAAATCTGACCATAAATCTTGTATGGTAAAAGATTCTATTGCTCCGTTTTCCTTAAAAACAAATGAAGATACAGTTTCTTATTATTTGGGCGCACAAATAGGTGGCGATATGCTACATAATAATTTTGTTGATATTAATACAGACGCATTTGTTCAAGGAATGAGAGATGCTTTAAAAGCAGATTCTTTAAAAGTAGATGCGGAAACAGGAGCGTCTTATACTCAAGCATATTTCTTGAGAAAACAAGCAGAAAGAAAAGCTTTTGAAGCTGCAAAAGAAAAACAATATTGGGATTCTTTAGCAACTAATCCAAACATAAAAACAACGTCAAGTGGCTTAAGATACGAAATTATCCAAGATGCAACAGGAGATAAACCAACAGCAAACGATACGGTTACTGTTCATTATACAGGAAAATTAACTAACGGAGAAATTTTTGATAGTTCAGTAGAAAGAGGCGAACCGGCAACTTTTCCACTAAATGCTGTAATCAAAGGCTGGACAGAAGGCGTGCAGTTAATGTCTGTAGGCTCTAAATATAAATTCTATATTCCCGGAAATTTGGCTTATGGAGAACATGGCATTCCGCAAGCAGGTATCGGACCAAATGCTACTTTAGTTTTTGATGTCGAATTATTAGGAATTCATAAAGCTGTTCCGGTTCAACAAGTGCCAACAGCACCAAGTAATTTAAATATTCAAGGTCAATAAAAAATTAACTTAACTAATTATAAAAAATGAAAAAATCAGTTTTAATTATTACCATAGCTACAGTAATTTTATCTGTTGCTTGTAACTCAAAAGGCGGAAATTACATCAGCTCTAAACCAACTAAAGACATCGATTCCGTTTCTTACATCATCGGTGTTTTGATGGGCAAAAACTTGCGCTCTTCATTTGATAGCTCAACTATCAACTTGGATTATATTGCCAAAGGAATTTATGATGAATTAAACAGCAAGAAACCATTCTTTGAGGTGGATGAAGCTTCCGGAATGAAAATTCAAGCTTATTTGGAAAGCAAAAGCAAAGTAAAGTCGGATGCATTTTTCGCTGAATTAAGTAAAAATAAAAACATCAAGAAAACAGCAAGCGGATTGATGTATGAAGTAATTAAAGAAGGTAACGGACCAAAACCAACTGATACCAGCATTGTGAAAGTACACTATACAGGAACACTAATTGGCGGTAAAGTTTTTGATAGCTCTGTTGAAAGAGGTGAGCCGGTAACTTTCCCTTTGAATGGTGTAATTCCGGGTTGGACAGAAGGCTTACAATTAATGCCGGTTGGATCAAAATATAAATTCTATATTCCGGGTGAATTAGCATACGGACCACAAGGCATGCCACAAGCAGGAATTGGCCCGAATGAAACATTGATTTTTGAAGTGGAATTGTTAAGCATAGAAAAAGAAATGCCAAAACAAGAAGCACAACCTCAAATGAGCAACGAAGACTTACAACGTATGATTGAAGAAGCTGCTAAAAAACAAGGAAAATAATCCAAACATTCAAATATAAATTAACCTTCCTTCGGGAAGGTTTTTTTGTGTACAATTTTTTTAGAACAAAAATGAATTGGAATTGTATATTGTATAAAAATAAAGTAGATGAAAATTTATACTAAGAAAGGCGATAAAGGTACAACCGCATTATATGGCGGAAAGCGCATACTTAAAAGTGACTTGAGAATAGAAGCGTATGGAACAGTGGACGAACTTAATTCGTTTATTGGTTTGGTTACTACTTTTGTAGAAGAGAAAGAATACACTGATTTATTACATTCTATACAAAGTAGGTTATTTGACCTTGGAACACATCTTGCTGCTGAACCTAATAAGAAGAATTTGATTTTGCCCGAAATTGCACCGGAAACGATAACTGTTTTAGAAAATTATATCGATAAAATGAACGAAGAATTGCCTGAATTGAAATTCTTTATTTTGCCGGGCGGCAACAGGGCTGCAGCCATGACTCACATTGCCCGAACTGTTTGTAGGCGAGCAGAACGTTGTGTAGTTCGATTATCCGATTCAGAAAATATCGAACCGGTTTTAATACAATACCTAAATCGCTTATCCGATTTTTTATTTGTATTGGCAAGGAAGTTTGCCAACGATGAGAATGTACCTGAAATTGTATGGAAAAGTCATTAACAATTAAGGATTTAGAGCGCATTTTTTTTGTTTTTGATTATAAATTTTAAAGTATATATTTGCAACTCTTTAGAGGAAATTATCCAACTTAAAAATTGAAAAAATTATGTATTGGACACTTGAATTAGCATCGTATTTAGAGGAAGCGCCTTGGCCGGCTTCAAAAGATGAATTAATCGATTATGCCATTCGTACAGGAGCACCATTAGAGGTTATCGAAAATTTACAAGAATTAGAAGATGACGAAGAATTGTATGAAAGTATAGAAGATATTTGGCCGGAATATCCAACTAAAGAAGATTTCTTATTTAACGAAGACGAATATTAATCTATTCTCAAAAAAATGTAGCCGCATCTTTAGATGCGGTTTTTTTATGCATGTTTTATTTAATTAAAATTGGAAATTCTATCTTCTATTTTATATTAAAATAAAAATAATAGCTACTATTTGCTGTGAAATGTCCATATCCATTTTTGATATTTCCAACTAAATTTAATCGGTCAGATTGCCCGTCATTAAAATAATCTGTACCATACGAAAGTTGTTGCGTAAACCAATCGTAAAAGTTTTTGCCACATTTAGATAATTCTACATATAAGTAGATGGCTTTGTATGTATCATTATATTGACTTGGAAAATGTATCGTGAAATTTTTGTTGCTTCCATTAAAATGCTCGTCTGTGAAATAGGTTCTATAATTATTGGAAAGGTTAGGCAAATCTGCAGCATAAGAAGGCACAGAAAAATAATCATATTTATAAATCGTATCGCCGTTATTTTTAACTACAGGTTTCAAGACCTGATAGAAGGTTGCAATGAAATAATAATCCGCTTTATCAGCATCATCGTTGAAAGAAATAGTGTATGAACCTTCCATATTTGGATGTTGTGCATCGGCATGTTGTAAGAGTTGATGTGATGTAACTAATGGTATGTTCGGTAAATATTCCGATGCTTCAATAGTTCTCAATTCAGCATTTGTAGAAATTATTTTATATGTTTTATTTTCTTTCAGCTGGAAAGATGAAACATAATAACCTAATCCTGAAAGCGAATCTCTTAAAACAAAATATAGTTGTTCTTTATAGGTGCTATCTTCATACAAAGCTACTTGACAATTATTTAAAAATTCTATTGATGAATAATCGTCGGGTTGTTTGCTTTTGCTGATATTAACAGATAAAAAATTGTCGGGTCTGAGATTAGCAATGATAACTTGTTTTATTTCTGTGGAGGAAAAACTTAAATCTAAATTCTTCTGACAAGAAATAAGTGATAAAAAGATGAACCCAAAACCTAAAATTAATTTTGTTTTGTAGCTATTAAATTCAAAATATGTCAGCTTTCTTATGCGCATTTTATTTCTTTTCAAAACTTATACTATAACCAATTGATGGCGTTGTAGGAAATAAACTGATTTGCTTAAACTCCTTGAATTTATTGCCACCTACATCGACATCACTTTTTCTATATACAGCAAAAACATTAAAGTGATTATATACATTATATACACTAAGATTAAGTTTATGCGTTACTCTTTTACCTTGTTTTACATAATTCATCCCAATATCTAAATGTTGATAGGATGGTAATACATAATCATTTTTAAAATTCCATTGTGTTACCATATTTTGATTTCCAACCAATGGCATATTGGCATCATCATAATCATATATCGTATAATCGCTTGCGTACTTTGCATTTGGAGTCGTTATTCTCCAACCTGTTCCATACGTCCAAGAGATAGAAAAGTCAAAATGTTTTTTCAATTTATATTGCAACACCACAGAAAAATCATGTCGTCTGTCGTATTTGTAAAAGTATTTTTTGCCTTCATTAATTTCCGGAAATTGTCGAGTGCTCCAACTTAAATTATATTTAAGCCAAGCAGTGAATTGTCCTGTTGTTTTAGCCATAAAAAACTCAACACCATAGGCCGTGCCATTACCGGAATTGAGCAATTGCTCATCCCAAGGTATCGTGTTCAACATATACGTTGTTCTGTATTTGTATTCTGTGAGATGATGCATGGTTTTGTAATATGCATCAACGCTGGCTGTATAACCTTTCGGATGATCATATTGTATGCCGAAGGAATATTGCCATGCAGTTTCCGGCTCTACTTTTTCGGAAGCCGGCACCCAAACATCATTCTGAATTTCTCCGGTATTGTTGGTTAGTAAATGCATCGGTTGTACATTTCGTAATACTGAAGCTCGGATGCTCATTCCTTTTATTGGATGTACAATGAGTTCTATTCTTGGTTGTGGATAGGCTTTTACTGTTTTATGAATTGCATATAACATCAATTGAAATCCGACTTTAATATCTACTTTCTCTTTCCAAGAAAATAAATAATCGGCATAAGCATAAAAATCGAGGCTGTTTACTTTAGGTTGAATAAAAGTATCTCTTGTAATTATAGCATCGGTACTGTCTTTTATAGTAACATGTACATTGCTAATAGTAAAACCGCGCTGAGTTAGTTTAATTCCATAATTGAAAGTATGCCAATTTTTTATCGGTTGTGTAATATTTGTTTGCCAACTATTTTCATTTATTTTAGATGTGTTTCTATAATCTGTATTTTGGAGTTGATTGCTTAATCTAGAAAAGTTTCTATCTACTACAAATAAATCTTGTTTGGTAAATAGTTTGTAGAAACTGAACGTGTAATAATTTTCTATATCGATTTTCTTTAACTTTATTTTCCAAGCAATACTGTTGGCAATATTCATCCAACGCAAATTTTTCTTGCTGTCTTCGCTGTAAAAAGTATTTGTTCTTGGAAAAGATTTAGCTTCATTAAATTTATAAAAATCATTTCCTGTATAAAAACTCCAAGTTAATGTTTGATTCTGGTTAATTTGATGTTGGATGGCTGCGTTGATGTCATAGAAATAATAGCTAAAACCGCCGTTTCCATTTTCTTCTTTCTTGTATTGTATTTTTGAAATGGGCATGGTAAATAAACCGGCATGGCAATCGCGTATGGTAAAACTCATAGAGGTTTTATCTTTTTTCAGTGGACCTTCAATATGTAATTTTGATGTGATTAATCCAATACTAAAATCGCCTTTCCATTTCTCGGTATTTCCATAATTCGGAGTTATATCAAGAACAGATGACAATCGACTGCCGTAATGCACCGGAATGTAGGATTTGTAAATGTCCATTTTCTCAATGGCTTCTGTAGTAAAGACTGAAAGAAAACCATAGATATGTGCGGCGTTAAAAATAGTTGCTTGGTCAAATAAAATTAAATTTTGATCCGGACTGCCACCACGCACAAAAATGCCACGCGCACCTTCTTGTCCGCTCTGAATTCCCGGCGTAAGCTGCACGGCTTTTAGTATATCTTTTTCACCTAAAAATGCAGGCAAACGCTCAATGCCAATTGCTGTTAGCGAAGTAGTGCCAGAACTATTAACAGTTGCTGTTTTATTTACTCGGTTTGATTGTATTTCTACTTCTTGAAGTCGAATATCTTGTCGGAGTTTTATATTTAGAAAAGTATCTTTAGTAAGATTTATTGGCAACAATAATTGTTCATAACCAACGCAAGAAACTTGAAATGTATAATTGTCTGCTGGAATGTTTAATTCAAAACTACCATTTCCATCACTATTCGAAAATATTTGTTTGGTAGAATCATAAATGTTGGCAAATGGAACACCTGTTTTGTTTTGGATATCTTCTATTTTGCCACGAACTTTAATTTGCTGAGCAAAGACAGCATCGCTTCCATAAATAAAAGTGATAAATAAGAATAATGAAAAATAAAAGTGTTTCATCTTTCTAGTTCATTCTACTAATGTACAAATAGAAAGTATTTAGTTGTAATATTTTCTATTTCTTTGAATAGAAAAGATGAAAAAAGGAATAGCCTATTTGCTGACTTTTTTTGCTGACTTTTTCTTGTTTTTTTGTTTCTCAACATCAAACCAAACAAGTGTTTGCTCATCAGGATAATAATTATAGTTGATGGTAATTTCTGTATTGGCTTTAATAAATCGGCGTGCTTTTACTCTGAAAATTTGTTGTTCGTAAAACGTTTCGTAAATAGCATTCGGATTATACGAATGATTGTACATAGCGCCGAAACCACACACAACGCCGGCACTTTTGCCATCATTTCCCCATTGAAAGTAATAATGATATAAAGTGGTTTTATCAAGATGCTTGCAGTCTTTCGGCGGACAAACAATAACAGGACAAAGTTCAATTACATCGCCTTCGTTTAAATCTTCTGTACAAAAAACACCTCTGCCTTTTCCGCGTACTTTCTTTAAATATAATTCCATTTTTTACTTTCTATTTTTTTCTTTTTACTTAACTCTCGACTCTCGACTCTCAACTCTATACTACATTCTTTCCGGCACATCAATTCCAACTATAGCAAAACATTTTTTTATAGTTTCGCCACTTTGCTCATTCAATAGTAATCTAAAATATTTTTCTTCTTCTTTTTGCGCCGCTAAGATAGGACAATCGTTATAAAATTTGTTGAATGTTTTGGCTAATTCATAAGCGAAGTCAACCAATTTTGCCGGATTCATTTCTTTACAACTATCGCCCAACACTATAGCATATCTATATAGTGTTTTGATTAATTCTTTTTCAGTAGAATGAAGTTGATAATTGGAAAAATTTTGAGTGGTTTCGCTTGTTTTTATTTCGATTGCTTTTCGCAAAATACTTCTTGTACGAGCATAAGTATATTGCACAAACGGACCGGTATAACCATGCAAGTCGATGCTTTCTTTTGGGTCGAATAAAATGCGTTTTTTAGGGTCAACACGCAACAAGAAAAATTTCAAAGCACCTAAGCCAATAGTTTTAAATAATGCTTGTTTTTCTTCTTCGCTGAAATCGTCAATTTTTCCTAATGCTTCCGTTTGTTCTTTAGCTGCGACAATCATGTCGTCCATCAAATCATCTGCATCAACAACTGTACCTTCGCGCGATTTCATTTTTCCGCTTGGTAAATCTACCATGCCATACGAATAATGTTGAATACCATCGGCATAAGGACGACCTAATTTTTGTAGGATAAGCTTCAATACTTTAAAGTGATAATCTTGCTCGTTGCCAACAACATAAATCGACCGATTCATCTTGAAGTCTTTATATTTCAAATCGGCAGTTCCTAAATCTTGTGTGATATACACCGAAGTTCCATCGGCACGCAACACTAACTTTTCATCTAAGCCATCAGCAGATAAATCTATCCAAACACTTCCATTTTCTTTTTTGTAGAAAACACCTTTTTGTAAGCCTTCATCTACAATATCTTTGCCCAACAAATACGTGTTGCTTTCGTAGTAATACTTATCAAAATCAACACCTAAATTTTTATAGGTTTTTTCAAAACCGGCATACACCCAAGCATTCATACGCTTCCAAAGGTCCACAATTTCTTGGTCGCCATTTTCCCATTTGAGTAACATGGCTTGTGCTTCCAAAAAAATGGGTGCTTGTTTCTCTGCTTCTTCTTTTGTTTTTCCTTGTTGAATTAAATTTTCTATTTCTTGTTTGTAATGCTTGTCGAATTCGACATAATATTTCCCAACTAATTTATCGCCTTTCATGCCTGCGTTTTCAGGCGTTTCGCCATTACCGAATTTCTGCCAAGCCAACATACTTTTGCAAATATGAATGCCTCTGTCGTTGATTAAATTGGCTTTGATTGTTGGATAACCGTTCGCTTTAAAAATGCCGGCTAATGCATAACCTAAAACGTTGTTGCGCACATGACCTAAATGAATTGGTTTGTTGGTGTTGGGCGAAGAATATTCTATTAAAACCGTTTCGTTTTTGCTTGGAATAGTAGGCTTGTTGGTTGAAGTAATAAACGAAATCCAGAAATCATCTTTCAATACTAAATTCAAAAATCCTTTGATGACGTTATAACTTGCAATGCTTGCATGATTTTCGATTAAAAACTTGCCAATGATTTCAGCAGTTTCTTCCGGCTTTTTTTTGCTTAATTTCAATAATGGAAAAACTACTAATGTAATATCGCCTTCAAATTCTTTCAATGTTTCATTGATGGTAATAGAATGTAATTCAACTTCGCAACCAAATAAACTCGGAAATGCTTGTTGTACGCTTTGTTGTATGTCGTCAAAAATTGTTTTCATTACAGCTAAAGTATCAGAAATTTTCTTCTTGCAAAGATATTGTTTTGATGTTTTCTATCAGATTAAATAATCAAGAATTTCAGAGCGTTGGAAACTCACGGTAATAGTTGCCTTTGATAAATTTCTTTACGTAGAATTCTTGTTCGTTTGCCGATTGAATAGCAGCTTTTCCGGCTTGTACAAGTTCGTGATAATACTTTGAATCTTTACGGATAGCAATGCCAATATATATTTGATAGTCGATGCATTCCACATAACCGATTTTTTCATATTTGTCGCTATGCAGCAAGTATTTGTAATAATACAAAGGATGATGTTTATTTAATTTATCTGTCCAAGCATTTATTTCCTGATAAGGAACACCGATTAAATAAAAAAATGCATCGGGTTGAATTTTTTCTATAAACTCTTTTGTGAGAATATGTTTAGATAAATAGTTGTCGGCTAATCCTTCCGGGTCGTAGTACGTTACATTTGAATAATAAGGAATGATGCCGGCTTCGTTGCAAAATATTTTGATGTTCGGTTGGTTTAGTTTTCTCAACTGCTTGGCAATGTTGAGATGAGTTTTGTTGTAATAATAACCGGAAAACATATTGTCGTGAATAGTTGAGAAATTTCTGCTGTGTGTGCTGTACGCACCTTTGGCAAAAACAAAACATACCAAAAAATATGCACAATATTTTATCTTTATTTTATCAGTTTCTGCTACATTAGAAATGGAAATGATTCCAAATAATAAAACAGGAAAGAATAGTTGGTATGAAAATCGATCGGCAAAATTCATACTCAATAATGAAGTTCCATAAACAAAATAAAACAAGCATAAAACCAACGTTGATAGGTAAACAAAAAAAGCATTTTTGCGAAATATAACAGTAAATACCAGTAAGCAAACGATATAATGAAGGGCACTAAAACTATTGATTATAATACTGATGATGCCTGCGCTACTTTTTACAGATTTTTGATAAAACGGCAATGGAAATAATTCTCCAAAATAATTATATCGCCAAATGAAATAGGCAATTCCAAGCAAAATAACGAGCGTAAGTATTACATAATTTACTTTTATTTTTCGTTTAAATACAAGATATAAGAATGCAAAAATGGAAATAAAAATTCCTTCCGGTCGTGTTAGAGGCAATAGCAATGCAATAATCCAAGCTTGGTTTTGTTGTTGTTGAATTTGCTCGCTTTGTAATAATATAATCAATCTAAAAAATAAACAACACCAAAGCATGGTTTCTAAGCCTGAAAATGTATGCACATACGTTTGCCAATTGGCAACAAAAATAAAAATGGCAACTAATGCAAGTCTCTTATTTTTTGTTGAATGATAGAGTTGAAATATCAAAAGTAAAAACAACAGAAACCCTAAGATTTTATAAAATGTATAAGCATAAATATGCAAGTAAGCCGGAATAATAGAAATGGCTGTATATAAAAATGTAGTGTATGCTTCAACAAGTCGCGTTTTTGACGGGAAGAAATTCCAAACATCAAAATGGACGAAATTATATCCATAACGGAACATTATGAAAGCATCATCCATCGTAACTTGAAAAAACAAGGCACAACCCAATCCAATACAACTTAATATGAGTGCGTAAGGATAATATTTCCGTATGTAGTCCAAGCTATTTGTTTACTCAAAAATTTAAAATACAATTATCTTTAAAGATATTACTTTTGTAAGGATAATAAATGCAATATTCATACAAATCAAGAACTTAGAAAAAGATAATGAGAGACCGTTACATCGACTTAATTGAGCAAACCTATTATTTTCCACAAGATGGTTTTGACTTAGAAGATAATTGGTTGCGTTTTCATAAAATAGATTTGAAACACGTGATTGAAGAACACGGTGCTCCATTAAAAATTACTTATCTTCCAAAAATTGGAGATAATATCAATCGTGCGCGCAGATGGTTTCAAGAAGCATTTGAAAGTGTCGGCTATAACGGACATTATTACTATTGCTATTGCACTAAGAGCAATCATTTTTCGCATGTTTTAGATGAAGTTTTAAAAAATAATGCGCATTTAGAAACTTCCAGTGCGTATGATATCGACTTAATTCGTTCGCTTTATAAGAATAAAAAGATTGATAAAAAAATCAGAGTTATCTGTAATGGTTTCAAACCGAAAAGTTATACAGATAATATCTTGAATTTAATAAAAGACGGCTATACCAATGTGGTGCCTGTATTGGATAATATGGATGAGTTTGAGGCGTACCAAAATTTTGACGGTGATTTGAATATTGGTATGCGCATCGCCGCTGAAGAAGAACCCAAATATCAATTTTATACTTCACGCTTAGGCATTCGTCAACGCGATGTAATTCCTTTTTATATTGAAAAGATAAAACCGAAACAAGATGTCAAGTTGCGAATGTTGCATTTCTTTATCGATTCCGGCATCAAAGATTCAGCCTATTATTGGAGCGAATTGAATAAATGTTTGAATATGTATGTGGAGTTGAAGAAAGTTTGTCCTGAATTGAATAGTATAAATATTGGTGGAGGAATGCCTATTCGTTATTCTTTAGGTTCAAAATACGATTACGCATATTTAATAGAAGAAATTGTAACGAAAATCAAAAATTTCTGCGACGAAGCAGAAATCGATCATCCAAATATTTATACAGAATTTGGAAATTTTACAGTAGGCGAGAGTGGTTGTACTATTTTTGAAGTCATCGGGCAAAAGAAACAAAATGACAGTGAGTTGTGGTATATGATAAATGGCTCATTAATGACTACCGTGCCGGATATTTGGGGAATGAACCAACGTTTTATTTTATTGCCGATAAATAATTGGAGTCAAACTTATCAAAGAACCATTATTGGTGGATTGAGTTGTGATGTAAGTGATTATTATAATTCAGAAGTGGACATCAATCAAGTCTATATGCCGAGAATTATCGGCGACCAAAAACTCTATATCGGATTTTTCCATACAGGCGCTTATCAAGATTCATTAAGCGGTTATGGAGGCACCAAACATTGCTTAATTCCATCTCCTAAAAAAATCATCATCGATAAAGATGAAACCGGTAAATTGACTTACGAAGTCTTTGCACCCGAGCAAAGTGCCGAATCTATGTTAAAAGTGTTAGGTTATTAACCTACTTATATTAACCTTAATTTGATACCATAATTATAGGAATAGCACATGGATGCTATAAATAAGCTGTTTTTTTATTTATTTATATTATGATAAAAAAAATGTGAACTATTTTCTTTAATTTTTTATTAAGACTGATATTTGTGTAAAAAACTTTAAATTATTTTCCATTATTTTGATAAAAATTCTTAACACTTAAATTTATTTATTATGGCAATGCGAAAAAAGTACCTATTACCTGCGATTCTTTTCTTTGGATTAGTAATTGCAGGTGCGTTTAATCCCGGGCAAATTTTAACGGGAAGTAGTGTTGGTGAAATCAGTTCCGGCGATACCGCTTGGATGATAGTAGCTGCAGCACTAGTTTTAATCATGACTCCGGCATTAGGATTCTTCTATGGTGGAATGGCAAATCGAAAAAACATTATTTCCACAGTTTTCCAGAGTGTTATCTGCTTAGGATTTATGAGTGTTATTTGGGTGGTTTTTGGCTTTAGCTTATGTTTTGGAAATGACATTGGTGGTATCATTGGCAATCCAATGACATTTTTTATGTTTAAAGGAGTTTCCTTATCACCTGCAGCGGCAGGCACACCTTTAAATGTTTTAGCTCCTACAATTCCATTAATAATGTTTGCTATGTTTCAGTTGAAATTTGCCATTATTACTCCTGCATTAATCACTGGCTCTTTTGCACAACGCGTGAAATTTTCAGGCTATTTATTGTTTATATTCTTGTTTTTCGTTTGTATTTATGCACCAATTTGCCACATGACTTGGCATCCTGATGGCATTTTGTTTAAATATGGTGTTTTAGACTTTGCCGGTGGTACTGTTGTACACATGAGTGCAGGTTTTGCAGCATTAGCGGGTGCGTTATTTATGGGACCAAGGACAGAAAGTGAGCGTACACATGAGTTTGCAAACATACCTTATGTAATTATTGGAACAGGTTTACTTTGGTTCGGTTGGTTTGGCTTTAATGCAGGTTCAGCACTTGGCGTAAATGCTAAAGCTGTAAATGCATTTGCTACAACAAATACTGCTGCAGCTTCTGCAATGGTGGCTTGGGTATTGGTAGATGCAATGAGAGGACATAAAGTTTCATCTATTGGTGCTTGCATAGGAGCGGTAGTAGGTTTAGTGGCTATCACACCGGCTTGTGGTTTTGTAAATGTTGGAGAAAGTATTGCAGTTGGTGCAATTGCTGCTGTCGTAAGTAACTTTGCTGTTCATTTCAAAAATAAATCTACTTTAGATGATACATTAGATGTGTTTCCATGTCATGGTGTTGGAGGAATGGTAGGTATGATTTTAACCGGAGTTTTTGCTGCTGATTATGGTACAGGAATCACTGATTGGGGCTTAGCTTATGGTCAATATAAAACGTTCGTACATCATATTATTGCTTTGGTAGGCATTGCAGCCTTTGCATTTGTTGGCTCTTATGCGCTTTATTATATCACAAATTTAATTGAGCCGATAAGAGTATCAAAAGAAGAAGAAGAAATGGGCTTAGATATCACACAACACGGAGAATCTTATGCTAGTTTAAGAATCGATTTATAAGATTTAAGTCGGAAAAATACTTTTGAAAAGCTCACTCGAAAGAGTGAGCTTTTTTTATTTCTTTTGATATTGCTTTATCAAGCGCTCCACATATTTCCCAATGATATCAAATTCAATATTGACTTGAGTGCCTATTTTATAAGTCGAAAATAAAGTATGCTCAAATGTATAAGGAATGATAGATACTGAGAAGTTTCTTTTGTTGGCTTTAACTACTGTTAAACTGGTGCCATCTATGCAAACAGAACCTTTGTTGACTAAAGCAAACTTTGGTGTTTTGTCAAAAACAAAATGAATATCCCAACTGCCTTTTTTTGCTTGGATTTTTTTAATTGTTGCTGTTTGATCAACATGACCTTGCACCATGTGTCCGTCTAATCGTGCGTTAGATTGCATGGCTCTTTCTAAATTTATTTTATCACCTTTTTTTAAAGAAGCTAACGTAGTTATGTCTAAAGTTTCCTGAATTGCAGTAACAGTATGTGAGGTATTATTTTTTTTGATGACAGTTAAACAAACTCCATTATGCGATATACTTTGGTCTATTTTTAACGACTTTGAAAGTTTACTTTTTACAGTAATATCTAGATTATTCCCATTTTTTTTGAGGTCAATAACTTCGCCAACTTCTTCAATAATTCCTGTAAACATGTTTATTCTCTAAATAAATGAATATAACCGCTTAATGGTTCAGCTAATTTTTGTTCACCTGATGCAGATAAGAAATAAACATCGCAGACATAATAATAGACGCCGGTATATAAAGCCTTTCCGGTTTTATAATCTGTTCCATTCCAATTGATGTTTGGATTAGTGGTTTCAAAAACTAAGTTGCCCCAACGATTATAAATTTTCATATCAATACGTTCCACCAATCGATATGGAATAATCGGTGTATATAAATCATTTTGTCCGTCACCATTTGGAGTAAAGGCATTTGGTAATTCATATAACGGACAATTATCAACACAAACTTTATTCGATAATAAACTTGCATTGCCGTTACTGCGAACAGCTTGTATAGCATAGCATGCGGTTAAATTTCTGTCTGCTAAAATGTGTGTATAAACATTAAATGGAACATTAACCAAACTATCAATTTGTTTCAACGTATCGCTTGAATTTTTAGCATAAAAAATTCTTATTTTTTCTATGTCATTAGTTACACAATTGCTGGTGTTGTCAAATGTCCAACTTAAAAAGTTTTTATATTCCGAAGTATCTAATCGACTATCTGTACAGAAATTATTGACACTTAATGTTGGTGTACAAGCAACAACTGTATCTTTTGGACGCGCACATACTTCTTGCGAATAATTAATTAAAGGTGTTTTTAATCCGGCAATAGAATAACTTCCGGTCGAGCGTATCTTATAACAATACAAACTATCGTTCATTAAATTTTCATCTAAATAATTCAACGTCGTTACAGTAGTAAGCGAATCAAATGTTGAACTGCCAGGCAATTTTCTAAAAATAGTATAAGCACTATTACTCCAAGGAACACTTACGCTCCACGAAAGTTGTAAAGCTTCAAACTGTGCAGCTACATTTAAAAAGATAGAAGATGCTGAAGCTGTCGAGCCAAGTGTATCTGTTCCTCTTACCAAAAAAACAAGCTTATAAGTATAAGCATTTTCTATTGTATTTAAGGTAGAATCTAAAAAGGTAGTATCGGTAATAGCAGAGAATGTAGCCGCATTAACTGTTTTTACAAGTGTAAAATTATTTCCATTAATGCCTATTGCTCTATACAACAAAAATTGATACGGTCCATGATTGATTAAGGTGTCTAATTTGTCAGCAAAAGGGCGCGACCATTCGACATAAATTTTTCCGTTTGCAGCATCAGTGGTTTTCACATCTACATTGTAGATTACAGGAATATCAGCAGGAATAGTAACACAAGCTTCTGTTGAGGCCAATCCTTTAAACCTATTTAATACAATGCTTGCGTTTGATTTATCTCCAAATTCGGCAACTACTCTATAGCTATACTGGTTGCCGGTTTGTAATGTATTATCTACAAAAGAATAATTGCTTGTTTCGCCTATTTTTACATAACCTAAATCTTCTAATGCTGTTGAACAAGAATCTAAAGCCGTTCCACAACCTTGTTTTCGCCATATAGAAAATCCTTGGAATTTAGCATTTCCGGCACAAACGTATAAACTATCCCATTTTAATGTTACAGTTTTGTTCGTGATATTAAGTGTGGAGATAAGATTTGCAGGTGGTGGTGCCAACAATTTTATCGTCAATGTTTTTTGGTCAGTTAATGGCGGTCCGTTAAAATTGTCCACGGCATTGAATACAACAAAGTAATCATTCTTCAAAAGATGATCGCATGTAGTTTGCCATCTAAATGTTCCACTAATTGGGTTGGCAGGTGCTCCAACTGTAAATGTAGCCGGACTATTACTTACTATAAAAGGTGCGCCATTGGCACTCAGTGTAATTTTATCTTGTATGTCGATATCGGTTGCATTGGCTGTGAAAACTATAGAGTCACCGATAACGGCACAAATTTGTGTGGTTACTTGTAAATCCGGTGCGTGGTTGTTGGTGGCGTCAATGATGATTTGCAAATCGCGGATAACGGAGCCGATAAAAATGCCGTTTCTATATTCTTTAATTAGAATAACGATATTATAAATGCCGGCTACTTGTGGTGTATTCCAAACTAATTCTCCGGTATGTTGATTGATAGAAAGTTGATTGTTCGGTCCCGGCATAATTAAATTCGGTGGAGAATAACCATTAACAGGCGTTCCTAAAGCTTGTAATGGTGTTGAAATACTGTATGATAAACTATCGCCATCCGGATCATAAGCATTCGGATTATGCGTGAACACTTGACCAACATTACCATATTCAATCGGAGGATTTAATAATTGCGGCGAATTGTTATAACCTATAATATTTGGATCTAAAATTTTAACCGTATCTTCTATATAAAAAGGCGTGTTTACGGCATTGTTGATGTTGATGATATTGTCAATTCTATTTGGGTCTTGCACACCAACAACATAAGTAAACGGACCGGAATAGGTATGAATGCCAACATATTTATTTTGTTTGATATCAGCACTTAATAATACTTCTGAAACTCTATCTAAAGAATCGAACGTGCCGTCACCCCAAGAAATTCCCAATCTTGTGCGGTCAGCATCAGCACTTACGCCACTTATTTTGGTATATGTTGTGATAGTAAATTCATACGTGAAACCGGAAACGTGCGTATAAGTAATTTCGCCGGCTCGATTGTGTGTGGCAAAACTTTCTAACGTAAGAAATAAGAACAACGTGCTTAAAAGTATTTTACAAATCGACTTCATGTACTAATTAAAATGAAAAAATCAGATAGGGTAAATATAATCAGGATTTCTAAAATAATCGAAATTATATTGAAAAAGTAAATGGTTTACATTGAGGTTTATTCTTAAAAATACAAATATGCTGTTTGATTTTAAATTTATGATTAATTTAGTGAAAAAATTGATATGACTGAAACTACTCAACCGACAGGCAATGAAAAAACAGTTCAACAAACACATCCAATAAAACGTTTCTTTAAACGTGTTCTTTATTTTTTTATTTTCTTATTTATAATCATTCCGGTTGGTACATATTTCTATCTCAATTCAGCAGCTGAAGAAGGTTACAGCTCAGGCATGTTGATTAATTTTTCGAAGAAAGGTTTGCTTTTTAAAACGTATGAAGGTGTTTTGAATTCCGGCAGTATAAACTCAAATGCAGGAAATAGTATGGCTAACAATACTTGGACTTTTTCGGTAAAAGATGATGGAATTGCTCAAGAATTGAATGATATTATGAAAAGTTCAAACAAAAATGTGAGTTTACATTATGTAGAAAAAAGAGGTAATTTCTTTTGGCAAGGCGAAACGAATCGCTTTGTAGATGAAGTCAAGGTCATGAAATGAGATTCTATTTTTCTAAGAATTTTTCTACTAATAATTTAGCAGCTTGCACCGCACTAATTTCTTTTTGGATGATTTTTTCTTCCAACTTTTTTTTGAGATGAACAACATTTTTATTGTCAGCAAAAGTTTGTTTTAATTCTTCAAGAATATTTTCTTCTAACCAAAATAAATCTTGCTGATTTCTGTTGAATGACAAAAATCCGGAACTTTCAATTTTCAAAAAATAAGCATCAACTTGTTTGATTAATTCATCAAATCCTATTTTATTAATAGAAGAAATATTGATTACTTGTGGTATCCAATCTTTTTCAGATGCTTCTTGTAAATGCAAAGCACGTTTTACTTGCACCGCCGCAACTTTAGCCGTAATTTCATTTTCTTTTTCCGATTTGTTGATTAATAAAATATCAGCCATTTCCATAATGCCACGCTTAATGCCTTGCAGTTCATCACCGGAATTTGGCAACAACAACAACAGAAATAAATCCACCATATTTTTTACCATCGTTTCCGATTGTCCAACGCCAACGGTTTCGATAAAAATATAATCAAATCCATAAGTTTCGCAAAGAATAATCGCTGCACGCGTATTACGAGCAACGCCACCTAAATTATTATTGCTCGCCGTTGGTCGGATATAGCATTGATTGTTACCAACTAAATCTTCCATTCTTGTTTTGTCGCCTAAAATGCTACCTTTACTTTTACTACTTGATGGATCAATAGCCAACACTGCAAGCGAATTATTATTGTCTAAAAGTAGTTTACCGAATGCATTAATGAATGTACTCTTTCCTGCGCCGGGCGATCCGGTAATAGCAATGCGCTTCGATGATTTTTTTAAACTCAAACACGCTTGCAATAATTCTTCAGCTACTTTTTGGTCATCTTTATTGGTGCTTTCCACCAAAGTAATAGCCTTGCTCAAGATAATTCTATCTTTCTGAAGAATGCCATTCAAGAAATATTTGCTATCGTTGTTGGAGTGCATCAATTAAAAATAAAATAAAAAATGAGAATATGTTGAATTTATTTTTTCAAAATGAACATTATACGTTAAATAAAGATTCAGCATTTTGTGTGGTAATAGTTGCGATTTCATCTAAACTTTTTTCATAAACCGAACACAAGGTTTCTGCAATATTTTTTATGTATGCACTTTCATTTCTTTTTCCTCGATAGGGAACAGGCGGCAAATACGGCGCATCAGTTTCTAACACAAGATGTTCTAAAGAAATTTGCTTTAATGTATCGCGCAAATGTGTGTTTTTATACGTAACTACACCGCCAATGCCGAGATAAAATCCAAGTTTTATAATTTCGTTTGCTTCTTCAACACTTCCGGTAAAACAATGAAAAACTCCTTTGTGATTTTTTGTTCTCTTTTTTAAAATATCTAATAAAACATACGTCGAATCGCGCGAATGAATGGCAATGGGCAAGTCTAATTCAACAGCCCAATCACATTGTAATTCAAATGCTTCTTTTTGTATTTCTAAAGTTGATTTATCCCAATATAAGTCGATGCCAATTTCGCCAACTGCAACATAATTTTCTTTTTTATTGAATAAATGTTGATGAATAATTTCCAATTCTTTTTTATACGATTTTTCTTGAACCGAACACGGATGCAAACCCATCATTGGAAAAATTTGATTGGGAAATTGATGAACGATATCCAACATTCCGGAGATAGAATCAGCGTCAACATTTGGAATCAATAATTTCTTGATGTCATTGTCGAAAGCGCGTTGTATCATTTCATTTCTATCTTCATCAAATTTTGATTCGTATAAATGTGTATGTGTGTCGATAAATGTCATTATAAAAAAGTTGAATTTATTTTGATGATGGAATGGATTCTAAATGGAATTTCTTTGTTTTACAAAATTCTAAAAATTTAGGCAAACAATAATTCAAATGCTTCCACGATTTTTCATTGTCGTGTAATACAATTATATCGCCGGATTTTATGCGTTGTAAATTAGACAAACATTTTTCTGATGTAATTGAAGAATCAAAGTCGCCGGGCATTAAACTCCAATTTATAACAGCATATTTTGCTTGGATTTTTTTTAATGAAGTCAATGAAATTCGTCCATAAGCCGGACGAAAAAGTTGTGTGTTTATGTTCATTTTTTGCAATACTTCAAAGCTTTTATTTACATCTTCTAAATAAATATCATCGCTTGTTTTCCAGCCATTCAAATGAGCATAACCATGACTTCCAATCGTATGACCTTCTTCTAAAATTTGTTTTAAAGTATTAGGATATTGTTCAGCATTTTTGCCCAAACAAAAAAAAGTTGCTTTAGCATTGTAAGCTTTTAATTGCTTTAAAATCCATGGTGTTATTTCTGGATGTGGACCATCATCAAACGTCAAAAAAATAGCATTCTTTTCATTGGAAATTTCCCAAGTGATAGATGGCATTAATCTTTTTATAATATATGGTGTTCGTACAAAATACATGCTTGTTTGAAAAATTGAAGTTGTATTAATTTGAAAATGATGTTAGCTTATTCTTTTAAAACAGATAATTGACTAATTTCACGCTCATAAATATAACAATTTAGAAAATGTCTGTTCGAGTTCGTTTTGCACCAAGTCCAACCGGCCCACTTCATATCGGTGGCGTTCGTACGGCTTTATATAATTATTTGTTTGCTAAAAAACATCAAGGTGATTTTATTTTACGCATCGAAGATACCGACCAAAATCGCTTGGTACAAGGTGCAGAGCAATATATCATCGAAGCCTTGAAATGGTTGAATATCGAACCGAACGAAGGTGTTGGTTTTGGCGATGGACCATATTTCCCATATCGTCAAAGCGACAGAAAAAATTCGTATGCGCAATACGCCGAGCAATTAATCCGCAATGGTTTTGCTTATTATGCTTTTGATTCCGAACAAGAATTGGAGGCATTAAAAAATGCAATTCCAAATTTTAAATACGATGCCGTTACTCGAATGCAAGGTAAAAATTCTTTGACATTATCCACTCAAGAAGTGGAACAACGAATAGCAAATAAGGAAGCTTATGTCATTCGTATAAAAATTCCGGAAGATGAAATTGTTCGTTTCGCAGATGAAATTCGCGGAAATGTATTAGTGAATACAACACAAATGGACGACAAAGTTTTGTTGAAGAGTGATGGCATGCCAACCTATCATTTAGCCAATGTTTGCGATGATCATATCATGAAAATTACGCATGTTATACGTGGAGAAGAATGGTTGCCAAGTGCGCCTTTGCATGTGTTGTTATATCGTTTTTTAGGTTGGGAAGAAACCATGCCCAAATTTGCGCATTTACCTTTGCTATTAAAACCGGATGGAAATGGAAAATTAAGCAAACGTGATGGCGACAGATTAGGTTTTCCTGTTTTTCCTTTGGAGTGGACAGACCCAAAAACTAACGAAATCAGCAGTGGCTACAAACAACAAGGCTATTTGCCAGAAGCCGTAATAAATATGTTGGCATTTTTAGGTTGGAATCCTGGCACAGAGCAAGAATTTTTTTCTGAAGAAGAATTGATAAATGCATTCAGTTTGGAGCATATTCATAAAGCCGGCGCAAAGTTTGATTTTGAAAAGGCGAAGTGGTTTAATGCGGAATACATTAAGCTACTTTCAAATGAGAAATTAGCCGATTTAGTAAAAGAAAAAATCAATAATTTATTCGGGCAACAAGATGCAAATTATTTAGCAAATGCAATGGCACTAATAAAAGAAAGATTGACATTCTTGAATGATGTTGAACATTTTTCTTATCTGTTTAAATCGATAGAAAAATACGAGTCAAGTTCAATCGAAAAAATAAACAAAATAAAAGATGCATTAGACATTCAGAAGTTGGAAAATTTATTGAATGCGTTGCCAACGGAATCTTCATCAATAGAAATTGCATTAAAAGAATTTGCTAATCAAAACCAACTAAAAATAGGCGACTTTATGAAATTCTTGCGCGTTAGTTTAGTCGGCGAATTATCTGGTCCTGCCATTCCGGATTTAATACTTTTATTGGGAAAAGAAGAAACTACGAAAAGAATTAAAAATTGTTTTATTCAATTATAAAATCAAACCACACAAAGAAATCTTAGTGTACTTTGCGGTGAACAAAAAATGAAAATGGAAAAGTCAGCTACAGAAGAAAATAAGCCGTTAAATTTTATCGAAGAAATTATAGATAACGATTTAAAAGCCGGAAAATACGAAAGTATTTTAACGCGTTTTCCGCCTGAGCCTAATGGTTATTTACACATGGGACACGCGGCTTCTATTTGTTTGAATTTTGGAGTAGCAAAAAAGTTTGGAGGAAAAACAAATCTTCGTTTTGATGACACCAATCCGGTGGCAGAAGATGTGGAATATGTCAACAGCATTCAAGAAGATATAAAGTGGTTGGGTTTTGAATGGGCAAATGTTTTTTATGCCAGCGATTATTTTGACACTTTATATGATTATGCTGTACAGCTTATAAAACAAGGCGATGCTTACGTTTGTGATTTAACTTCGGAAGAAATTGCGCAACAAAAAGGAACGCCAACAGAAGCCGGCAAAAATTCTCCATATAGAAATAGAAGCGTAGAAGAAAATTTAGATTTATTTGCGCGCATGAAAGCCGGAGAGTTTAAAGAAGGCGAAAAAACGTTGCGTGCTAAAATTGATATGACTTCGCCGAACATGTTGATGCGCGATCCGTTGTTGTATAGAATTAAATTTGCGCATCATCATAGAACCGGCGACAAATGGTGCATTTATCCAATGTACGATTTTGCTCACGGACAAAGCGATTCTATCGAAAAAATTACACATTCAATCTGCACTTTGGAGTTTGTTCCACACAGAGAAGTATATGATTGGTTAATTGCGAAATTGGGCATTTATCCATCTAAACAATATGAGTTTGCGCGCGTGAATGTAAACTACACGGTGATGAGCAAACGCAAATTGTTGCAATTAGTAAATGAAAAACATGTGAATGGTTGGGACGACCCGCGAATGCCAACTATTTCAGGAATGCGCAGGCGTGGCATAACGCCAACAGCAATTCGTCAGTTTTGTGAAAAAGCAGGCATTGCCAAGCGTGAAAAAATAAATGAATTTTCTTTATTGGAATTTTGTACACGCGAGCATTTGAATAAAATTGCTTTACGAAGAATGGTGGTTTTTAATCCGATAAAAGTTGTGATTACTAATTTGGAAAATGAAATTTCGTTAGACATAGAAAATAATCCTGAAGATGAAAATGGCGGTAAGCGACATGTTATTTTTACTAAAGAAATTTTTATAGAAAAAGATGATTTTGTTGAAACACCGCAGAAAAAGATTTTCAAAATGGAAGTCGGAAAAGCCATTCGACTAAAAGGTGCGTTTATTGTTACGTGTACAAATGTTGTCAAAAATGAAGATGATACAATCTCAGAAATTCATTGTACTTACCATGAAAACAGTAAAAGCGGTAATGATAAGTCCGGCATAAAAGTACAAGGAACTTTACATTGGGTAAGTGCGCAATACGCTATTCCTGTTGAGATTCGCGAATACGATAGATTGTTTAAAGTAGAAAATCCTTCGGATGAAGAAGGTGATTTTAAAGATTATATCAACGAAAATAGTTTGAATGTAATTCCGAATGCATATGCTGAGCCGGTTTTACAACAAGCCACTTTAGAACATCATTTCCAATTTTTGCGTAAAGGTTATTTTTATTTAGATAAAACATCTACAGCAGAAAAAATTATCTTCAATAAAACCGTTGGACTAAAAGATAATTGGTCGAAGTGATTTTTATCCAAAGAAAATATAACAAACTACTATACTTAAAACAATGCTAACCAATTCGGCAAATAAACTTGTTGCAACAACGTATCTGGTTTTCTTGATGGCAACCGAACCAAAATAAACAGCCAACACATAAAAAGTAGTATCGTGGCTACCATTAAAAATACCGGATAATCTTCCGGCAAAACTGTCTGCACCTAAACCACCTTCAGCAACCGGCTTAATTAAATCAACCATTAAACCGCGCGCACCGCTTCCGCTAAAAGGTTTCATAATGGCAACGGGCAAAGCATCTACAAATCGCGTATCCAATCCTAAATTTTTAAATAGATAGGCAATGCCGTCTGTAATCATTTCCATGCCGCCACTTGCTCTGAAAATGCCAATACCTACTAACATCGCCACCAAATAAGGAATAATTTTTACGGTAACTTCAAAACCTTCTTTTGCGCCATCAATAAAGGTAGAATACACATCTACTTTTTTAAAGAAAGCAAATGCTATAAACGTAATGATGACAGAAAAAATAATAAATCCACCGATAATATTACTCAATATTTCCATTGTTTCTTTGGGTAAAGAACTGAACAAGTACGTCAAACCACCAATAAAACCTACTATTCCGAGCACCCAAGCAGTCAGCACAAAATCCCATTTTATTTTTTGAATGATAGTACAAAGTATTAACCCGGCAATCATTCCGCCATAGGTTGAGATTAATAATGGAAGAAAAATGTCTGTTGGATTTACTGCTCCTGCAGTTGCTCTAAACGCAATGATACTGACAGGAATTATAGTAAAACCAGCCGTGTTTAATGTCAAAAACATAATCATCGCATTGGATGCTTGTTCTTTGTTGGGATTAATTTCTTGCAACTCATTCATCGCTTTTAAACCCAATGGTGTTGCGGCATTATCTAATCC
>JAGQYE010000043.1 GCA_020436225.1 Bacteroidota bacterium
CGGTCAATGTCCATCTTATAGAATCTAATGTGCCACCATTTGTTGCACTTGATGTACTTGTAAACGTCAATTTGCCTCCTGCGCAAACTACACTATCACTGATTGTGAAATTGGCTGTCGCGGCTGGACCTGCATTTGGTAAAGAGATATTGATATTATCTACATAAATAGTATGACCATAGTCGCCATAATTTCTAAATATAATCTGAACATCTTGTTTATTTAAGTATGATGCCGGAATAAGAATAGAATCTGTACGCCATTCATTATTAGCAGGATAATATTCCGGTCCATATCCTTGAGGATAAGTTGCCAAATCTGTTTCTCCTTTTCTGTAAATACTTTGTGATGTTAATTGGCAATCATCTGTAATTAATACTTCTAAAGTATCCCATAAAAACTCATCAAAACCATTTCCTGCATCTCCAAAAAATGGTGCATAAGCAACATCAAAACTTAAAACAGCTTCAGAAACGCCTGTAAAATCTAATTTTGGTGTAGTAATATCATCTTTTTTATGTTGCCCATCATAAGAAGTGTTGTTGAATATCATTGTTTTATTACCAATGCCATATCCACTATAACCATTACGGATTTCCCAATTTATAGTTGGATTACCATTTCTATTATATGTTTCCCATCCCAAAGGAGGAAAATATGGCGATTCAAAATCTTCAGATAATGGTAAAGTTCCATTGCCTACAATAGGAACATTAAGTTGGCTTACCAATGTATCGGAACCTCTGTCGTTAGAAACAATTAAAGTTATTGTATGGAGTCCGCTTGTATTAAAGACAATGTTTGTTGGATTTTTTTGATTGGAAGTTGCAGGAGTTCCTCCGTCAAATGTCCAACTCCAACTAGTTGGAGCAAAAACTGATTTATCTGTAAAATTAAATTTTTGTGTGGCATTACAAAGTGGAGCATTCGTTTTTAAATATGAAAAATTGGCAACCGGTTTCTGTTTCACAGTATCACAAACCGGAGAATTCTTTAAATTTTTACGAAAATCCGCATATTCCATCGTTGCATAAAAACGAGTGGCTTGGTCATTTGTAAATAATGCCATGCAATTATCATCAGTATAATCCATGAAATTCATATACATTTCTCCATTTGGACTTGAACCTGCTCCACAACCATTTACATTATGCGGATAAGAAGGACATCCAAAATTCTTATCTGAAGCGGTAGGTGTATCATCTACATAATCTGTACCACAAGTTTCATCTCCCCAAATATGGCGCAAGCCTAACCAGTGTCCGATTTCGTGCGTTGCAGTTCTTCCGCCACCTGAATTTCCAAAATAAGAAGTTCTACAAACAAATCCATCGTTAAGTGGATCTCCGGCACCTGTCGGCATTCCATCTAACCCTGTCATATATGGAAAAGTTGCATAACCTAAAACTGAACTCGAAAATCCACCAATATAAGGTACTACCCAAATATTCAGATAATAATTTGGATCCCAAATAGTAGCTTTCTTGATTACATTATCAATAAAATCGCCGGACCAACCTGTTGCAGTTGCAGGATTTCCCCATCCTTTTGCTTTTGCATTAATTCTTTCTATGCCGGGTTCTGCTAAAATATTATTATTCAAATCCAATTTTGCCAAACAGAAAGTGATATTTGAATTTGTTTTTACAGCAGCAAAAGGTGCAGGCAACGTATTACTATTTTGCCCGGTTCCTGCAAAGTCAGCATTAAGTATATCTATCTGTGTCTGTACACGTGATGCTGGTATATTCTGAGATGTAGAAGTTGAGTAATAACAAATATGAACAATAACAGGAATTGAATAGCTATTATCAGCAACTCTACCATTTGCCATGTTTGCTGCTTTCTGTTTTTGGATTATCTTTTGAATTTGATTTTCCCAATTCATATCCGGTGCTTTAGAAATACACCAATTTTGACCATTTTCTTTCTCGGAAGAGAATGCTGAGAAGTTTATCAATAGAAGCGACAAAATTAAGATTGTAATTGTTTTTGTTTTCATATACTAAAATTCCCAACAAAAATAACCTAAAAAATCATAATTTTTCTATTCTATTCTTTATAAATAGGGATTTCCAAACATAAACTATAATTTTACTAATACTATGAACGCACTTCAACACGAAACTTCACCATATCTTTTACAACATAAAAACAACCCGGTTAATTGGTTTCCTTGGAAAGACAATGTACTTCAACAGTCAATTTCAGAGGATAAATTGTTGGTTATTTCCATTGGATATGCAGCTTGTCATTGGTGTCATGTGATGGAACACGAGAGTTTTGAAGATACATCCGTAGCTCAAGTTATGAATCAAAATTATATATCGATAAAAGTTGACCGAGAAGAGCGTCCGGATATCGACCAAATTTATATGAATGTTGCCATGATTACTAATGGTCATGGTGGTTGGCCACTTAATATTATTGCGCTTCCAGGCGGTAAACCAATTTTTGCTGGCACTTATTTTCCGAAACAAAATTGGATAAAAATTCTCTTGTATTTTTCTGAATTATATCAGCATAAAAAAGAAGAATTAATTGAACAAGCAGAGAAGATAACTCAAGGAATTCGTTCTATAGAATATATTCCACTTCAAGAAAATGAGCAACAGTTAAATAGGAAGCTGTTGGATAGTTGTTGGAATATTTGGAAAAATAAATTTGATTATGAATGGGGCGGACAACTAGGTGCACCTAAGTTTATGATGCCTAATAATTATCTTTTTTTGTTGAATTATTTTTATCTCACAAAAGAAGAAAAAGTGGGCAAAATCCTGAAAACAACTTTAAAGAAAATGGCATTTGGTGGTTTACATGACGTGTTAGCTGGCGGTTTTGCAAGATATAGTGTTGATGCCTATTGGAAAGTGCCACACTTTGAGAAAATGCTGTATGATAACGGGCAACTTATGAGTTTATATGCGCGTGCATACCAAGTAACTAAACGTCCTCTTTACAAAAGTATTTGCGAAAAAATGCTTGATTGGTTGAATAACGAAATGGCCGACAAAAGTGGTGGTTTATATGCTTCTTTAGATGCCGACAGTGAAGGTGTGGAAGGCAAGTTTTATTGTTGGACAGAAACCGAATTAAAAGAAATTTTAAAAGATGATTTTATATTTTTTAAAGATGTTTACAACATCGAAGAAGATGGGAATTTTGAACATGGTTTAAATATTCTATTTCGCACAAAAGACCATGAATATTTTATGGAAAAATATGGCATTTCGAACGAGCATTTCCAAGAAAAACTCGAGGCATTACATCAACTTTTATCCTACAAAAGAAAAGAAAAAATACGACCAGCAACTGACGATAAAATCTTGACGGAATGGAATGCGATTGCCGCAATCGGATTATGCGATGCATATAAAGCTTTTAACGATGAGCGTTATAAAAACAAAGCCATTCAAACCATGCAGTTTATTTTGGAAAATTGCAAAAAAGAAGACAATCGCTTAGACAGAAATTATAAAAATGGAAAAAGTTCTATCAATGGTTTTTTGCAAGATTATGCTTTCACTATTGAGGCACTGATTTCGCTTTATCAAATTACTTTAGAAGAAAATTATCTTATACAAGCTCAACATTTTTTGGAATACGTCATCCAACATTTCTACAATGAAGAAAATGGCATGTTCTTTCTAACTTCGGATATCGATTCGCCTTTAATTGCTCGAAGTATTGAGGTTGGCGACAATGTAATTCCATCCGGGAATTCAGCAATGGCGAAAGTATTATTGTTGCTTGGAAAATATTTTGACAAACTAGAATATATCCAAATGAGCGAAACGATGCTCAACAATGTTTTAGATTCTGTTCTTAAAAATCCGATGTATTATTCGAATTGGGCAATTGTGTTGTATATGCATCTTTACCTCGATAAAGAATTAATTATTATTGGAAAAAATGCTTTAGAAAAATCAAACGAAATCCAAGCACATTTTTTACCGGATATTTTGATTAGCGGCTCAATAAATGCTGGCAATTTACCTTTACTCAAAGATAGATTTAACGAAGATAAAACGCCCTTCTATTTTTGTAATAACAAAACTTGTGATACACCAACTGAAGATATACAAGAACTGTATAAGAAATTAGGCATTTCATCTTTTTAACTCTAATGCATTTTTGCTATCTTTATTTCAAAAATTAAAAGTGAAAAAAGCAACACCATTTTCTGGTTTCACACAGAAACCACCGAAATTATGCAACGAATTTCTCGATGATATTTTTATTCAAGATTATTTACAATCTTATTTTCCTAAAGACAAAATCCAAGAAATTTTTCTTGATTTAGAAAACTTAGGCAATCGTGTTATCAATGAATTTTTAGTTTGGGCAAATGATGCAGAAAAGAACGAACCTTATCTCATACAATTTGATGCTTATGGAAATCGCATCGACGAAATTGTAGTAGCACAAGGTTGGAAAAATTTACACGTTGCCGCAGCAGAAGAAGGCTTAGTTGCCATTGGCTACGAAAGAAAATTCAAAGAATTTTCTCGTTTATATCAATTCATTAAACTCTATTATTATACGCCATCTTCGGCTATTTATTCTTGTCCTTTAGCGATGACAGATGGCGCGGCACGTGTTGTAGAAGTATATGGCAATGCATTTTTAAAGCAAGAAATTTTGCCTCATTTAATTTCGAGAAATCCGGAAACATTTAAAACCAGCGGACAATGGATGACCGAACGCATTGGCGGTTCTGATGTTTCGCATTCCATGACTTTTGCAGAAAAAAATGGCGATGATTATTTACTTAGCGGACACAAATGGTTTACTTCTGCTATCACTGCAGATATGTCGTTTACCTTAGCTTCTACCGAACAAGCTACCGAAACTTCTTTAGCACCTTTATCTCTATTTTATTTACCAATACGCAATGAAGACGGCAGTTTAAACGGTATTGAAGTAGAAGCATTGAAAGATAAATTAGGCACGCGAGCCTTGCCAACTGCTCAACTTTCTTTGCAAGGTGCCAAAGCAAAATTGGTCGGCGAAAAAGGCAAAGGCGTGCGAACAATTTCAACCTTATTCAACATCACGCGCATTTACAATACTATCAGTGCGGTTTCATATATGCGCCGAGCTTATGCTTTATGTAAAGCCTATAGCAAAGAAAGAAAAACATTCGGCAAACTTTTAGGCGAGCACGTGCTTTACAAAAAAAATCTGCGAGAGTTAGAAATGGCTTATCAATCCAACACCATTTTAGGCTTGTTTTTAACGAGATTATTAGGCAAAGAAGAATGTGAAGTTGCGACCGAAAATGAAAAAGCGCTCTTGCGTTTGCTTACACCAATTGCAAAATTATACACAGCAAAACAAGCGATAAAAAGCGCATCGGAACATGTAGAAATGTTTGGAGGTTTGGGCTATTTAGAAGACACCGGCATTCCGGTTATGTTGCGCAACGTGCAAGTGTTGAGTATTTGGGAAGGTGCAACCAATGTGTTATCGTTAGATATGTTGCGCTCCATAGAAAAAGAAAACGGTTTGGTTGCATTTAAAGAATTTTCAGAGAAAATGATCAATGAAAATTATCCGACAGAATTAGTTGATGCGAAAGAAAATATTAAAACAAAAATTGATGGATTGTTCAGCTTTATAAACGACATTAAAAATAAAGAAACAATGGTTGCCGTTTCGCGCGATGTAGCTTTCTTTATTGCAGAAGCAACGATAGCATTACTTTGGTTAGATTTCTTAAAAACCAACATCAAAAAAGAAAATTATTTGAATACATTGACGTATTGGCTACACTATAAAATGAACATCGAAAAACTTAAATCATCTTACTTGCTTGGATTAGCATAAATAGAATTAAAGAAAATTAAATTTCACTTTGTTGTTCAATTAACTGTTTAATTTCGACTGTATTCCAATGGATGCCTTCTACTTTAGATTCTAATGTTCTTCCTTTTTTATCTAAAAGATAAGTGGTCGGGAAACGATGTATGCCAAGTTCTTTCAAGGGTTTTTCACTTTTATAAAATGATAAATCTAAGTTTAAAAAAGATTTCATGTTGTTGATCTTATCAAATGGTTCATCAGAAATCATCAACACTTTTAGTTGATCGGGAAATTGTTTTTGCAATGCCATCAGTTCAGGCATTTCTTTTCTACAATCTTTACACCACGTTTGGAAATAAGAAACAATCAACATTTTTCCTTCATATTCACTGATTTGGTGCGTTTTATTCTGACTATCTAAAAGTATGGTTTCTTTGAATGGATTTTTGGGAGCTATTCTTCCACTAAATACTACAAAATAAATTATGTTGGCAAAAATGACAATCAAGAGAAATGTACGCAATTTGTTTTTCATAGCTGATTCTTTAAATGCTTAAACAAATAAATTTAAAATATGTTGAGCATTTTTCTGGTTATTGTATTTTTCCATTAAGATTTTTTCTCTGTCAAAAATTTCATCTTGCGTAAAAGTTTTTTTCATCAACTTATCTACTAATTCAGGCAAAGGTGTTTCATCAGTTTTATACACCAAAGCATCTAAGCCACTTCCGGTTAATGTATTATCATCAGAAATAACAAAGCGCGCATTGAATAAAGAGTTAATCAATTTCAACTTTACGCCACTTGGATTGGCTGCTAATGCCAAACAAATATGTGCATCTTGGATAAGTTTCAACAAAGTTTCATTTGTTGGATTTGCTATCAATTCTATGTTGGATTTTTGGGCGACAAAATCTGCTAAAATATTTGGTGGATTTTTTCCTGCGAGTATAATTTTATGCTTGCAATCTTTTAAATCATTATGTAAAATATCTAACACCAAACTATAATTATCCGACAAGGACAAATTGCCGTGATACAAGATATAATCGCCTTTTCCTATTTTGGATTGTATCTTTTCATTTTCATGAAAAACAAAATCTAATTGAACTTTTTTGGCAGGAAATTTATCTTTGTAATATTCAAAATCAGTTTGCGATAAACAAGACATTGCATCAGCAAGACGAAATTGTTTATCATACTTCCTCAACTTTTTATATTCTTGAAAGAAGAAAATTTTATCTTTTAACGAAACTGCATGTTGCAATAAAATGCGATAATAAATCCATTCAATATTATGCAAACGCACCACTTTTTTTCTTTTACTTAACGCCGGATGGTCAATAAATGCTGTACAATGCGTGGCATCAAACAAAATCGGAAAATCGTACTGAATTAAATTTGCTAACAATTTTTCATTCGCTCTCGATTTTACAATAAATGGAATTGTAGAAAATACATCCTTAATATTTCGTTCTCGTTTATAATAAAATACTTTTTCGCAATATTCTAAAAGTGCAGTTTGTTCTCTCCTATCATCATAAATAAAACAGTGCAAATAAATTTTTACGCCTAATTGATGTAAACTTTTAATCTTGTAAAATGATTCTATAGCGCCGCCGTAATTTGCCGGAAATGGCACATCAAAACAAACTATGTGCAAATAAAAATCAGTATTTTTTTCTTGTTGATTAATCACTTTTGTTTTTATATATCATTATAAATTACTATCAATTTTTGTTGCTCCTTTTCCCAGCATAATTCTTTCCTTGCTGTCAAACAATTTTGTTGTAATGTTTGATATAAATATTTGTCGGAAAGCAAGGTTTTAATGGCATTTTCAATCTTTTCAATCGTTAATTCTTCTACAATAATGCCGATATTATATTGATTATTCAGTTGGATATATTCCGGAAATCCAATCATAATTTGCGGTTTTCCTGCTTGGATATAATCGAAAGTTTTATTGCCCAACGAGTAATAATAACTCAAGCCTCTGTTCTCCAATAAATTTATGCCGATATAAGCGCGATTCGTCAATTGTGCCAATTCTTCAGGCGTTTTCATACCTAACAATTTAACTTTTTTATCTAATTGCAATTCTTGTATATGCTGTCGAATAGTTTCCATTTCATCGCCATCGCCGGCAATCCAAAATTCTGCATTTTCAATTTTCAACATCGTCAAAAGCATTTCATTTAAACCACGTCCAACATTTACTGCACCTTGATACAACAAAATTGCTTGATTAGAATTGTTGATTTTCTCTTGTTTTAAGAATGGTTTGTTTTGAATTAATCGACAATCAATTTTGTATTTTTTTTTGAATATTTCGGCGATAGAATTTGTAACAGTATATGCGATATCAACATGTGGAATAGTTATACTTTCTATCCAATTCCAAAAATTCCGAACAAACGGGCGACCAATTAATTCGGGACTTTGCGGAAAATATTCGTGTGCATCATAAACAACTTTCTTACGTTTAATTTTTGCAGCCAATAATGCAGCCGGCAACGTATCTAAATCGCAACCGCAAACGATATCAAACGATGTAAACAACAAATAAAAAAATAAACGAATATTGAATTCTGTATAAAATAGAAAACCTTTATTAAACCAACATTTCAATCGATATTGTTGATATACATTATTCTTTATTTCGATAGAATTGAATAATGCTCTGCCCACTAATTCCACATCAAAATTATTGTTTTGCAAAGTAGAACAAATACGATGCATACGTCTGTCGTATGTCAAATCGTTTGTAACTGTGCAAATAATTTTTTTCATTGATTGAAGTAATTTGTAGAAAAGATTATACAATTCTCAGTTCATTATGTACATTTATTTCAATTAATTTTTCATCCAATAAAAAACGCGCAACATCTTTATATAATTGTTGTGCAAAATGGGCATTTTCAGGCATAATTGTATCTAATTTTTTCCATTTTCCATCAGCTAATTTTTCCAAAATTGTTCGTTTTGCATGCACAAAATCTTCATCTAAATCTACTGCTTTATTTTTGTTTAAACATACATCACAACAACCGCAATTAGGTGCATTTTCTTCTCCAAAATAAGCACAAATAAAGGCTTGACGACAAGATTTCTCTTGCTCAATATATTCTATCATGGCGTAAACTTGTGCTTCAATAACTGTTTTTCGTTGTTGGAAATATTTTGTATCAATGTGCAAATTATCATCGTGCAAACGTTCTGTTAAAAAAGTAACCGTTGGCTTATCACTTGCAGGTACGTAAGACAATATTTTTTGGCGATTCAAGAAATTTAATTGTTCAACAACATCTTCATTTTTCATCTTTAATTTTGATGCCAATAATGGCTCACTGATTTTTGTATAGTGATGAATAATTCCACCATACGTTCGTAAAATTGTTTTTATTATAAGTGAATATTCAGAATGGGCAACTTCAAATTTATACAACTCTAAATTATCGACTTTAAAAACAATTCTTGATGGCAACAACACACCTTCATTTAATTGTATATAACCTTGTTGTTCTAAAATTTTCAGTGCATAAAATGTAGGTTGAATTTTCAATTTGAATTGTGAACAAAAATAAACTATATCAAAATTGCAGGTTAGCATAAAGCCATTTTCTATTGGTATTTTCAAGTGATTACACAAGGCATTGTACACATTTCTTATGTTTGTTTTTGTTGGAAATTTTTCTTCCAATTTTTCATTTAAACTATCTATATCTTGTTGTGTATATAGCAATACGGTATACGAAATTTCCCCATCTCGTCCGGCTCTTCCGGCCTCTTGATAATAGGCTTCCAAACTTTCAGGAATATCCGCATGGATAACAAAACGCACATCCGGTTTATCTATTCCCATTCCAAAAGCATTGGTACATACGATTACTTGCGTTTTATTTTTTACCCAATTTTCTTGTTTCCTATTTCGTTGTTCATTGCTTAATCCGGCGTGATAAAAATCTGCTGAAACCTTATTATTTATTAGATATTCAGCAATCTCTTTAGTTCGGTTTCGGTTTCTCACATAGACAATTCCGCTTCCTTTTACTTTCTGAATAATCTCAACCATTTTCGGATATTTCGCTTGTTCATTGCGAGCAACAAATTTTATATTACTACGCAAAAACGATTTTTGAAACAAGCGATTTCCCGTTTTAAATGCCAATTTCTCGGCAATATCTTTTTGTACATTTTTAGTTGCTGATGCCGTTAATGCCAACACCGGAACTTGTGGATGATATTTTCTAATTTCAGCAATTTCCAAATATGGCGGACGAAAATCGTAACCCCACTGCGACACACAATGTGCTTCATCAACAGCAATTAAGTTGACGTTCATATTCTTAAATCGCTCAATAAAAATTTCTGTTTTTAAACGCTCCGGCGACACGTACAAAAATTTGTAATACCCAAATTGTGCGTTATCTAAAATCAAATCAATTTCGGCATAAGATAATCCACTGAAAACCGCAGCCGCTTTTATATTTTTTTGTTTGAGGTTTGCAACTTGGTCGCGCATTAATGCTATTAATGGTGTAACAACAATGCAAATGCCATCTTGCATTAATGCCGGAATTTGAAAACACAAGGATTTGCCTCCACCTGTTGGCAATAATGCCAAAGTATCTTTACCTTCAATAATAGACTGTATAATTTCTTCTTGTGGTTCTCGAAAAGAATCATAGCCGAAGTATTGTTGTAATATTTCTATTGAGGTTGGCAAGTGGTTGATGGTTATTTGTTATATGTTATTAGTTATTGGTTATTAGTTATTATATTAAGTCTTATATCTTACTACTCACATCTCATGTCTAATGTCTAATGTCTCACGTCTCATCTTCACTAAAATAAAGATAAATAGAGTTTTGAATTGTTTCTATTATGTAACGACAAACGTAATAAGATTTCAACATTTATTTTTTGCTTATTAAGATTTACTTTTAACTTTAAACTATGAGAATAGCAGAAAGTGAATTAATCTTAAATAGCGATGGAAGCATTTATCATCTCAACTTAAAAAAGGAAGATGTTGCTACAACCATAATAACTGTTGGCGATCCGGAACGCGTACAACATGTATCCAAACATTTCGACAACATCGAACTGAAGAAAACGAAACGAGAATTTGAAATACACACCGGCAACATCGGAAGCAAAAGAATTACAGTTTTATCGACCGGCATGGGCACCGACAATATAGATATTGTTTTTAATGAATTAGATGCATTATTTAATATTGATTTTTCTACTCGAACAATTTGCGACAACTTAACTTCGCTCGATATTATTCGCATCGGCACTTCAGGCGCGATTCAACCTGATATTCCGATTGATAGTTTTATTGCAACAGAAACTGCAATCGGTTTAGATGGTTTAATGGGATTTTATTCAACAAAAAACAACGCTCAACATCAAACATATTTACAAACTATTCAACCAATTGTAGAGAATTTAGGCGTGAAACCATCAGTATCTATTGCCTCAGAAAAATTGCTCACACAATTAGCTGCTGATATGCCAAAAGGCATCACACTTACAAATGCCGGATTTTATGCGCCACAAGGAAGAAGTTTGCGCCTTACGCCAACACATAAAAATTATATTGACGAATGTGCTGCTCTCGTTTTTGATGACGGAAAAAGAATTACGAATATGGAAATGGAAACATCCGGCATTTATGGTTTGAGCAATTTATTAGGACATCATGCTATTTCGTTGAATGCCATTTTAGCTAATAGAGCCAACGGAACATTTTCTGCTGATGCCAATAAAACCGTAAATCGCTTGATAGAATTAACCTTAGAACGTATCGTTGCTAATAGCAATACATAATTTTATGTGTTGGATGCAATTTTTGCATAAACAATTCTAATGCCTGTTTTTTCTTATCATCTAAAGCATATTGAATGTTTGACGACCAATATTGCTCTACAGAAAAATGGGACGAATTATAGTGTTCATATTGTGCAAGCAACTGATTTCTATTATCCCAACCATATTGCAATGCCGAATTAAATGCATTTAAAAATGCTTGATCGATTTCTTTATTGCTAACCCAAGCTGCAAAAACAAACGGCAAGCCTGTATGTTTTTTCCAAGCTTCTGCTAAATCGTATTGATACGGATATTTTTCCATAGCAGCAATGGCTCTATCACCAATAATTACCGCACCAAACTGACCTTTTACCTGATTTTCGTAACCAGCAGTTGCAGGCAAAAACTTGACTTCTTTTTTCCAATATTCTTTCATCAACAGTTGCACCAACAACACAGAAGTTCGTGATTGATAATCTAAATAAATGGTATGAATTTCTTCTAAAGGTTGCTCGGCAAAAAGACAAACTGTTTTAACGGTTCCATCAGCTCCGATGCAATATGGCGAAACAATTATTGGTTTACTCAGCAATGGAATAATAGCAACCGGCACTAAACCAATATCCACTTCATCATTCAATAATTTCTCGGCACATTCTGCCGGTGTATCTTGAGAAATAATAATATGATTGGCGATTTCTGTATTTTCTAAACCATGCAAAAGTGGTTTTGTATTCAAATAGGCAACTGCAGAAATTTTATACTTCAGATTTTCGTTCAATATCGAATTAGTTTTCATGATTAAGATTACTCAAATGTTCAATATCATTCTCTTTTACTATCGAAAAAATTCCATCTTTTAATTGAAGATGATACAAGCCTGTATTTTGATGTTCGTAATCGTCCATTTTCGAAACAGATTTGTTTAACATCAAACACATTAAAACGCGTAAAGTTCGACCATGTGTACAAACTAAAATATTTTCATATTTCGTATTGAATAATTCGTTGACGAAAGGTTGAAGTCTATCAGCTAAATCTTGTGCACTTTCACCACCTTCTATTTTAATAGATAAATTTCCATTTTTCCATTCGTTGATGATATTATAATAGGTTTCTTGTAAGGTTGGATGATGTTCAACGCCTTCAAAAATTCCCCAATCAATTTCATCTAAATTTTTGGTAGCAATATGTGGTATTTTTTTAGAGATAAATGCATCAACAGTTTGCCAAGTGCGCTTAAGTAACGAAGTATAAACCACATCAAAGTTGATTTCTTTATGAGCTTCAAAAAATAATTTTGCTTGTTGAATGCCGGTGTCGTTTAAATCAGAATTTATGCCACGACCTTGAACTACTTGTTTCACGTTGAAGTCGGTTTGTCCATGTCGGATGATGTATATATTTTTAATCATTAGAAAATTGACGTGTTTATTTTAATACAAAGATACAACAAGCAAAAAAAAAGCTCCAACATAAATTGGAGCTAATTTGTTTTTGAATTAAATAGTCTTACTTGCTTTTGTTTACAGCATCAGACAATTCTTTTCCTGCTTTAAATTTAACTAATGTTTTTGCAGGAATTTTGATTTTTTCACCTGTTGATGGGTTTCTTCCGTTTCTTTTAGCTCTTTTTGCTGTACTAAAAGTTCCGAAACCAATCAGGGTAACTTTGTCACCTTTTTTCAAGGTTTTGCGAATGCTGTCTAACACTGCATTCAAAGTGTCGTTTGCTGCCGCGTTAGTTACTCCTGCTGCATCAGCGATTACTTTTACTAAATCTCCTTTGTTCATTTTTGTCTGTTTATAAAGTTAAAAAAACAATATGCTACAAAGTTAAATGCTTTATTGAATTTTCCAAATAATAAGAAAAAAATGTTTATAAAATAAGGCACTTGTGAAGAAGTGTGGCCCGTAAGGCTAATAAATTATAGTGTTATGCCGAAAATGAGGTACCGCAGCCACATGTTGTCGTAGCATTTGGATTTTCAAAAACAAAACCTCTATTATCCAAACCTCCTTTAAAATCTAATGTACAACCTTGCAAATAAATTTCTTGTGCTTTATCTATGTATATTTGAATAGCATCAATACTATATATATGATCGTTTTCTTTTTGTGTATCAAATTCTAAAACATAACTAAAACCGGCACATCCACCACCTTTCACCCCCAGACGAAGTCCAAAATCTGATGATTTATTTTCTTTTTCCAATAAACTTTTTACTTCCTTCAATGCTGAATCAGACAGTTTTATCGGAATGTTATTTTCAATTTTAATTTCCATGTTTTTATAACAACCACAACCAAAGTTAGTTTAAATCCTACTTATTCAAATTGTAAAAATGAAAAAATGTTAGTTTTTTATGGTATGATAATAATTCGTAAAAAATAAACTAATTTTACAAACACAAAACTCAAATTAATGGGCTTTAGCGACATTTTGGAAATGCTTAAATATGTAATACCTTCTATAGTTACTCTTGGCGGTGTTTATTTAATTATCAAAGTATTTATAGATGATGAGAATCTCCGAAGAAACCAAGAAGTAAACAAAGCTTTATTATTTGAACAACGCAAAGTATCGTTGCCTTTGCGCTTGCAAGCCTACGAACGTATTATCGTTTTCTTGGAAAGAATTCATCCTTTTAGTTTATTTCAAAGAATCTATCAACAAAACATGTTGGTACCAGAATTTCAATTGGAATTAATTAAAACCATCCGCATGGAATACGAGTACAATTTATCTCAACAAATGTATATTAATGATGATGTTTGGCAAATGGTTAATACAGCGAAAGAAGAAACCATAAAAATCATCAACACATTTGCTTCAAAACTTCCTAATGATGCAGATGGTATGGAATTAAACAAAGCCATTTTTAATTATTACATGCAATCACAGAAAGAAATTCCTGTACAAATTGCAATCAATTTTGTAAAAAGTGATGTCAAAAATTTATTCTAATAAAGTCCTGATTTTCCTTGCTGCATTAGCCAGCTTTACAGCATGTAAAACATACTATCCGGTAACACACACCGACAACTTAGAAAAAGTTACACATCAAATCTCACCGGACAAAAACATCAAAGCATTTTATCAGCCTTATAAAGATTCTTTAGATAAATCGATGAAAGTACAATTGGCTACTTTGTCGCAAGATTTAATGAAAGAACAACCAGAAAGCACTTTAGGCAATATGATGGTGGATATTTTAAAAGTAGAAACAGAAAAATACACAAAGAAGAAAATAGATATTGCCATTTTAAATTATGGTGGCATTCGTTCTTCTTCCTTAGCTAAAGGTCCATTGCTAATTGAAAATGCATATTTACTAATGCCTTTTGATAATTATTTAGTTGCATTAAATTTAACCGGACAACAAATTCAAACTTTTTGTGATATAATTGCTGAATATGGCGGTTGGCCTGTTGCAGGAATCTCTTTCCAAATTCAAAATAAAAAAGCCATAAATATTATGGTAGGCGAACAACCTTTAGACAATTCAAAAATATATTGTACAGCTACAATTGATTATGTGGCTAATGGAGGTGATGGCATGGAGTTTTTACGACCAATTCCACAAATACAAACAGGAGTTTTGTACAGAGAAGCCATAATGGAATATTGGAAAGAACAAACAAAAGAAGGCAAACAAATTTCAGCTTCACTTGAAAACAGAGTTAGTTATGCAAAGTAGAAGAAAATTTATTAAGCAATCTTTAATTGCCGGAGTTGCAATCGGTGCAGGAGTAAAACCAAACTCACTTTTTGCAAATGAAATAAAAACTCAATTAACTATTCTACACACAAATGATGTACATAGCCATATTGAGCCATTTGCAGATAACGATAAAAAATATCCAGGGTTGGGTGGAGCGGAATATCGGTCAACCATTATAGAAAATATCAGAAGTAAAAATGAAGCCACACTTTTATTTGATGCCGGAGATATTTTTCAAGGAACACCTTATTTTAATTTTTTTCATGGCGATATAGAAATCGACTTAATGAATAAAATGCGCTATGATGCCGCCACTATTGGCAACCACGATTTTGATGGAGGCATTGAAACTTTAGCCAGACAAATTACTCGAGCAAATTTTCCGTTTGTAAATTGCAATTACGATTTTTCAGGAACACCTGTTGCAGGAAAAGTTCATCCACATATTGTACTTCAAAAAGGAAAAATAAAAATCGGCATTACCGGTTGTGGTGTTGAATTAGAAGGCTTAGTGCCTGACAAACTTTTTACATCTACTAAATATTTAGATCCGATAAATTCTGTACAAGAACAAGTAAACATTTTAAAAGAAAAAAAATGTAACCTCATTATTTGTCTTTCACATTTAGGATATCAATACAAAAATTCAAAAGTATCTGATATTGTTTTAGCACAACAAACCAACGGCATTGATTTAATTATCGGCGGTCATACACATACATTTTTAGATAAACCGACAATTGTAAAAAATAATGTTGGAAAAGAAGTTGTAATTAATCAAGTTGGCTGGGCAGGCGTACAAATCGGACAGCTAAATTATTTTTTTGAAAAAAGTTTGCGCAAAAAGTTATCAAACACTCAAACTGTAATTGTTGATAAAAAGTCAATAGGAAAATAATTTTTTTTATAAGGAAATTTTCCTCATCTTAGTTTTCTATTTCGGTTATCATTTTTTTTCTTAAAAAACCAAAAAGAGCGTATGAAAAACAAGCATGAACTTGTGTGGGAAAATTGCCTGAAAATCATTAAAGATAATATCAATATCCAAAGTTATAAGACTTGGTTCGAACCAATAAAGCCCGTAAAAATAGACGAGAATATTTTAACGATTCAAGTACCGAGTCAATTTTTTTATGAATGGTTGGAAGAACATTATGTAACCTTACTTCGTAAAACTATAAAAAGAGAATTAGGCAATGACGCCAAATTAGAGTATAGAATTTTGGTTGATGCATCAAATGGTGTAAAATCTTCTTCCAAAACAATTGATGTTCCTAACTTTAAAGAAGGCGTTTATGGGAATAACGAAGTAACCATGCCGGCAGTATTTTCTAGTCCGATGGTTAAAAATCCTTTTGTTATTCCGGGATTAAAAAAAATACACGTCAACTCACAACTCAATGCCAACTACACTTTTGATTCTTTCATTGAAGGCGATTGCAATAAATTTGCACGTAGTGCAGGTATGGCAGTTGCTAAAACTCCAGGCGGAACTGCCTTCAATCCATTAGTAATTCACGGCGGAGTTGGTTTAGGTAAATCACATTTAGCACAAGCAATCGGAAATTATATAAAAGTAAATGCTGCCAACAAAACTGTTTTGTTTGTCGGTTCAGAAAAATTTACCAATCAATTTTTGACGGCTGTAAAAGAAAACAGTACCAACGATTTTATCCATTTCTATCAACAAATAGATGTGTTGATTATTGACGATATTGAATTTTTTGCTAACAAACAAAAAACACAAGATATATTCTTCCATATCTTTAATCACTTACATCAAAACGGCAAACAATTAATTCTTACTTCGGATAGAGCGCCGAAAGATTTAGAAAATATGGAAGAGCGTTTGCTTTCTCGTTTTAAATGGGGCTTAACAACCGATTTGCAAGCACCGGATTACGATACACGCGTTACCATTCTTCAAAAAAGATTACATGCTGATGGTATAGAAATGAGTGATGATGTAATTCGATTTATTGCCACCAATATCAAATCGAATGTTCGTGAATTGGAAGGTGTGCTAACTTCAATACTAGCTCAAGCTACATTAAACAAACAAGAAATTACACTCGACTTAGCGAAGAAAACAGTTATCAATTTTGTAAAACACGCTACGAAAGAAATTTCTTTAGATATGATACAAAAAACGGTTTGCGATTACTTCGAAGTTCCTGTAGAAAAATTAAAAGAGCCTACTCGCAAACGCCAATTTGTACAAGCTCGTCAATTGTCGATGTATTTTGCTAAAGAATACACAAAATCTTCTCTAAAATCAATCGGACAACAATTTGGAGGAAGAGATCACAGTACAGTTATCCACTCTTGCCAAGCTGTTCGCAACTTAATTGATACTGATGAAGAATTCAGAGATTCTGTTGATGAATTGAAAAAGAGAATTGAGTTAAGTTTATAAGGTTTACTTCAAAGAAATTGAATTAACGAATAATTTTCCCGCACTTGCGGGATATTTTTTTCTAAAAAAGATGTTATTAATTTATTAAAGGAATTTCACTACACAAAAATTGAATTATATTTGCAAAGTTCTTTAAAAAACCTATCTTTGCCGTCCGAAAGTTCTTAATAAGATTTTGGAGGTGAGGTGGGTGAGCGGCTTAAACCACCAGTTTGCTAAACTGACGTACGGGAAACTGTACCGAGGGTTCGAATCCCTCCCTCACCGCAGCAAACAAATTGAACGGGATGTAGTTCAGTCCGGTTAGAATGCCTGGTTTGGGACCAGGAGGTCGTTGGTTCGAATCCAGCCATCCCGACTAAAACCTCACAGCAATGTGAGGTTTTTTCTTTTAAAAAAAATGAAAATTAATATTGGTTCTCCCGTACGTACGGGACAGCCATCCCGACTAACCAAGAAAAAAGCTTCACAGCAATGTGAGGCTTTTTTATTGAATGAAAAATAGTAACATCAAACAATATTATTTAGTCATTTACATATCTCCTATTTATCTAAATCTTGTGGTTGGTATTTTGGATTTTTCATCAATCCATAATTTTTATAAAAGTATAAATAAAATAAAGGCATTAATGTTCCAATCAAACCGTAAAACGCATCTACTACATCAGGTGTATTTAAAATAGGAATAAATAATTCGTAAATAAAATTTGCGGCAATTAATAGTACAATAAATAGCCAAGTGTCTCGTAATTTTCCGGACTTCATAATATTCATATAACCGGAAATTAAACACAAAAGAAACGAGATAGAAAAATTGGAAATATGACTATATAAATCAGGGAAATAATTTAATAATGCTTTTATTTTTATGCTCTCGATATTTCGACCAAAAAAAAGAAAAAGTACAATTACGAACAAAATTAAATACACGATTACAGACCAAGGTTTAGGTAAAAAAACAGTATTATATTCAAATAATTTTAATTGATTCTTCATATTGTAAGATATACTAATTTATGTTCATTTATTTTCATTTTTATTTTTTTATGCTCATTCTCATTCTGGTATACCAAAATACCTGCAAATATTAATACTTACAAAGTAAGCTAATTTTTCATTTATTTCGATTTATGGGCATTTATTTTCATTAGAAAAATGAAACATTTTATTTTCTTAGCAGATTTTCCTGCAAAAGAATCTACAATAAAGAAACACCTTACATTAAACTTACGCAGAGTCCTCTTCGAGAGACTCTGCTGGCAAAAAAATAATTGTAACTTCAATTTATTCTATTGGCTCCCAAAGTTCTACTTTGTTTCCATCACCATCAAGGATATGAATAAATTTTCCGTAAGGATAGGTTTCCATTTCATCAACAATAGTTACACCATCTTTCTTCAATTCAACAATAAGAGCTTCTAAATTATCCACTCTGTAATTAATCATAAAATCTTGTTGAGTAGGTTGAAAATAGGTTGTAGAATCCGGAAATGGCGACCATTGCGTCTGTGCTTTTTTTGTTCCGGTAGAATCTTCGTACCATTCGAAAGATGTTCCATACGAATTGGTTTCTAAGCCAAGATGTTTATGATACCATTCCATCGTTTTTTTAGGATCTTTGCTTTTGAAAAATATACCTCCAATACCTGTTACTTTTTTCATAGTTTGATTTTTATTGGTTGAAGAAAGATAAGATTTGAATGCGAAGCCAAAATAAAAAGTAACACTCAACAACAATACAACAAGAATAATTCTATTAATTTTTTTCATAGCAAATTAATGATTAGGATCATAATCTATCATCCATTCGATACCAAATTTATCTCGAAACATACCGAAATAAGAACCCCAAGGACTGTCGCCAATAGGCATTTCGATTGTACCTCCGGCAGAAAGTGCTGTAAAAATTCTATCAGCTTCTTCCCTACTTTCTACCGTAACAGAAATTTTAGAACGGTTTTCTTGCTCATTAGTTTTGCCCATAAATTCAGGAACATCATTTCCCATGAGCATTGTTGGTCCGATAGGTAAAGCAATGTGCATGATTTTATCGGCTTCATTTTCGTTTATTGCAAAACCTGGAATCGCTATATCTTTGAAGCGGGCTACTTTTGCAAACTCGCCTCCAAATACTGCTTTATAAAAATCAAAGGCTTCTGCAGCATTGCCATTAAAGTTGATGTGTGGATGAATCTGTGCCATATTATTATATTTTAGGTAAACAATTAAATTTTATATTTATGCGCATTTATTATCATTTTAAAAAGCTTATGCTTGTTTTCATTTTTATGCTTCAAACTAACAATGTTTACAAATGTTTTCAAATTATAAATAATCTCATTTAATTTGGTTTATGCGCATTCATTTTCATTTAGAGTTTGATGAATGTATAATTATATTTCATCAATCATCCTAAAAACTCAAATTAAAATTGTCGAATTAAATTTAACCAAACTAACTGAAACAAAGGGAATAAACATCAATAAAACTACAATAGTTTATACATCTTAATTTCTTAGCATATTTTTAGAAATAATGACTAATAACAGAACCTAATTGTATGTTTTAAGATTTAACTTGGAATCGTTAAACTGATTAATAAAGTAGTCGGAAACAAAGGGAATAAACATCAACTTAACCATTGTATTTCTCAACCAAATTCCAAACTTACTTTTAGGCACAAACGATTTTGCAAAGTCTTGTGCTATTTTTTGTTTACGTTCTATAAAAGGTTTAAAGATAGTTTGGTAGTTTTCAAATGCAGTTTTGTAATTGCCATTTGCGGTTTTAAGTTCTCCGGCTAAAATATAGGCACCAACCATCGCCAAAGTTGAACCTTGTCCGGATAATAGTGAAGGACAATCGCAGGCATCACCAACTAAAGTTACTCGACCATTAGACCAATTTTCCATTTTAATTTGGCTTACAACATCGAAATAAAAATCGTTCACATCATCCATTTGTGCTAATAAATCATTACACTTCCAGCCTATATTTTCAAACACATCACGTAAGATTTGTTTTTGTGCTTCAATGTCGTGATGTGCATACGCAATTTTTTCGTTGGAAGTAAAAATATAAAAAACTGTGAGTTTGTTATCGTTTGTAGAATAAATAGCAGCTTGTTTATTTGGAATATTATACATTTTAAATTCCTTGTTTTTATACTGCTGTTTATCGATAGTGTAGGAAGCTGTATAATAACCATAAAATTGTTCGAACTGTTGCTCATTTCCAAATATCAACTTACGAACATTAGAATGTAATCCATCGGCACCTATGACTAAATCAAATTTTCTTGTTTGTCCGCTTTTAAATTGTACCTTAACTTCTGTTTCATCTTGATAAATTTCTTGAATTGAATCATTAAAAATTACTTCGATATCTTTATCTAAATGCCCATAAATCACCTTTGCCAAATCACTGCGCAGCAAAGTAAAAGCTTCACCGTTCATCAACTCTACCATCTTAGCATAACTTAATGCACCTTTACGTTTATCGTTTTCATCTACAAAAATAAGTTCGCTTATTTTCATGTCGGCTTGCTTCAAGTCTTCTAATATATTCATTCGAGCTGCAACAGTATAACCTGCGCCCCAGAAGTCGATGGCGTAACCACCTTCTCTTAAAGTTGGAGCTTGTTCGATAATTGTCGGATTAAATCCAAACTTTTTTAACCAGAATGCAAGTGTTGTTCCGGCAATTCCTGCGCCGGAAATTAAAATATTTTTATTTTCCATTGATTTAAAAATATAAACACAAAATTATGTTTGTAAGTACCCCGTTTTCCGAACTGGGTATAAATTGGATTTAAAGATAGTTATTTAATTCTAAATATTTCATAGGACTAAGATTATTTAATGATTGATGTGGATGATTAAGGTTGTAATCTTCCATCCAGTTCCAGGACAGCTCTCTGAGTTCACTGATACTGTCAAACAGATAAGCATCCAGAATATCCTCTCTGTAGCTTCTGTTAAATCGTTCTATATAAGCATTCTGGGTTGGCTTTCCTGGTTGTATGTATTTTATGTTGATATGCTTATGTTTGCAGTAATCTGTGAGCGCATGGGATGTAAATTCAGGACCATTGTCACATCGCACTTCCTGAGGTTTTCCATACTGTTCTATTAGCCTGTCCAAAGCTCTGCTGACGCTTATTCCGGAATGAGAATAATCTACCTCTATGCAGAGAGCCTGACGGTTGTAATCATCCAATACATTCAATATCCTGACCTTTCTGCCATTGGTTAAGGTATCGTGCATAAAATCCATACTCCAGGTGCAATTGCTGGATAGTGGAACTTGCAGCGGTTCTTTTATTCGGTCAGGTAATCTTCGCTTGTGTTTCCTTCGCTTATTGAGATTTAGCAGGTTATACACTCTCTTTACCCGCTTATGATTCCATGGAAACCCCTCATTTCGAAGTCGGTTAAAATAATAAGGAAAACCTCGCGTCGACTTCTTGTCCGCCAGTTTCTCGAGTTGGTCAATAACCATACTGTCATCTTTTACGGAAGTGTAGTAATATACAGATTTTGATAAGCCAATACTCTTACAGGCTCTGGTGATACTTATCTCATAGGCTTGCTGAAGATAAGCGACAACATGTTTACGATCACCAGGCTCTACCACTTTTTTGACAACACATCCTTTAGCATCTTGTTGTCCAGTGCCAGATCTGCGTACATGTGTTTTAGCTTACGGTTTTCTTCCTCCAGTTCCTTCAGGCGCTTAAGGTGTTCCCCATCCATACCTGAGTACTTCTTCTTCCAATTATAAAACGTTTGAGTGTGGATGCCCAACTCACGGCTGATCTCCACTGCGCTTCTTCCTGATTCAGCCTCTTTCAGGGCTTTTACAATTTGTGTTTCTGTGAATTTTGTCTTTTTCATACTGGTTAAATTTAGGCGTTTTTCCAAATTTTAACCAGTCCGGATTTTAGGGATACTTACATGTTATTGCTTACTCTAAGGTAATGTATAAACATTTTCAAACGAAAGATTGATTCTACTTTTCGTTTTTATGGATTGATGGTAAGGAAAATATAGGCTATTAAATTAACCAACAAAACAACACCATAAACGACATTACTTCTTCCACCAATTAAAGATAACATCACTGTAAAAATAGAAATAACCAAAAGGATGATTGGTAAAATATCTAATCCTAATATTACTGGAAAATTATAAATATAACCGGCAAGCGATACAATTGGAATCGTTAATCCAATACTGGCAATTGCTGAGCCTAAGGCTAAATTTAAGCTGGTTTGTAATCTATTTTTAAGAGCGGCATTAACGGCTGCAATTCCTTCGGGCAACAAAATAACTGCGGCAATAATTATACCGACTAAACTTTTTGGAAGTCCGTAATTTACAATGACTTTTTCTAAAGGTGTCGATAAGCTTTTTGCCAATAGAATAACGATGGTTAAGCTGATTAACAAAAACAGAACACTAATGATAAATGAAACATTAGAAATGGTGTGGTTTTTAGAATTCTCATTTTCTTCTTCATCCACTATAAAATATTCTCTATGTCGAGTTGTTTGTGCCGCTATGAAAGAAGCATAAATGGCAATGCAAGCCACAAAAACAAACAATATTTGCGCTTCCGTGTAATATGGACCAGGTTCACTTTTGGTAAACGATGGAACTATCATGGTAAACGCCACTATAGATATCAAAGAAACCAACGCTATTTTTACGGAATGCGGAGAAAAGGTTTGTGTAATGTATTTACGACCGCCGAGAAATAAACTCAAGCCAACAATTCCGTTCAATAAAAGCATGACAGCCGAATAGACTGTATCTCTGGCGAAAGCGGCATATTTATCTCCGCCTTTTATCATTAATGAAACTATTATCGCCACTTCAATTATTGTTATTGATACTGCTAAAATGATTGTTCCATACGGTTCGCCTACACGATGTGCAATAATTTCGGAGTGATGAACGGCAGACATTACACAAAATACAAGTAAAACACCTGCGATGGTTTGCAACAAACCATTATTATCAAGATAACCGGAAAGATAAAGTATAACAGCTAAGATTGGAATAGATGTTGTCCATTCGTAGAATTTTCTAATATGATTTAGATTTCGAATTCTCTCCATAAACTAAGTATCTAATTGTATTTTATGAGTTGTGTGGTTTAATTTAATAGTATTTTTTTTATTTATTTGATTATCAAATTGAACCTTTTGTTCTACTATTCATTATTTTTTATTGAATAATCCTATCTTTCAAAACACACAACGGGTTATATTTATCTTTTTATAACAATTATGAAGATAAGTTGTTGAGTAGAATTTCAAACATTCTAATAAATTAAAAAAACATCAACATATTGAATACTTTTATCATTTCGTTATTGCGCTCAATCAACTTTGAGTTGCCTTCCTATAATTTTCCCATTATCAGAAAAGTTATCTGTTTCTTGTCCTTCAATAATTGACCAACCTAATATTTCTAATTGATGATTAGTCAACTGTTCCTTATTAAATTCAGCAAGATGAATATTTCCATATTTACATAAGAATATGCTCAATTGCTCATTTTCGTCAAACAAAGAGATATATTCTGGAACGCTTGGATCGCAACGAATTATCCAAAAAAGTATTTCTATAATTTCTTGCAAATTTTCAATATCGAATACTAAAGTTTCACTAAAAGAATTACATCCAACAAGCTTTTCAAGTTTTTGATACGCATTTTCCAATGGTGCATACTTGTTCGATTTATTGCCGAATAAATCCAGCTTTAAATGTGATAAAACAAATATTTTTCGACTATTAATAAATTGAAAAATGCATTTTAGATGTTCACTAAGTTTTACTGTAAAAGTTTCGATTTCGTGATGATTAATACTGATGATTTTATTAAATGTTGCATAAGTCAATTCTTCGTATTGCAATGCATCGAATTGCTTTATATACAAACGAGTATCTTCCGAGTTGGAATATTCTTCTTCATCATCATAAAAAGCCTTTTGTAGCTTTGAAATTTCAGAAGCAATTATTTTCTTATGATGAAAAATTTCTATACGTGAAATAGGATTAATCATTACTATTTTTATTTAATGAAGATAAAAATAAAATATGCGAAATAACTGTTTTGATGAGAATAAAGCTCTTTTCTTTCACAATATAAAATAGTTACTTCAAGCTATATCATTAACTACGTTACAAAGTTGATTGGCATTTTACGGATTGACTTTCTCACGGATACCCAAAAATATAACTACGGCAGACAAAGTAGTAAAGAGTGCAATAATCCAACTCATCGTCCAAGGATTGCCATCTGAAGTTGCAAAGATGGCGATAAGAATAGTAGAAATGATTCCACTTCCATATTGAAGTGAGCCTAATAAAGCGGCTCCTGCTCCAGCCATTTCAGGTACCTTGTCTAAAGCTGCTGCTGTGGTACATGCAGCAATAATTCCATTCATACTAAATACAAAAATCATAGGAATTAAGACGCTAAATATTCCACCAATTTCTAATTTCACTAAAGTAACTAATACTAAACTTGCCAGCATAGCAATAAACGTTGACACTTTGAGCAAAAAATTGAGACTGAATTTTCTGACTAATTTTCTATTTAAAAAACTTAAGCCTGCAATTCCAACAATATTAATTCCGAATAAGTATCCGTAATATTCCGGTTTTACTCCGAAATAATTTATGTAAACCATTGGCGAACCGGCAATAAAAGCATAAGCACTCACATAAAAAAAGGTTACACAAAGTGTATATGTCATAAATCTTCTATTCGTGATTAAGAGTTTATACTTTGCAAACACATGCCATAAGTCTTCTTTACTTATTCGTTCTTCAGGTAAAGTTTCGGGTAAGACGAATGAAAGCAAAAGCAATATAACACCAATGACTGCGAGCAACCAAAAGATACTATGCCAAGTGCTAATTACTAACATTTGACCTCCAATTAATGGACCAGCAATTGGTGCAATTGCCATTACAATCATCAACGTAGATAGCATTTCCGCAGCTTTTGTTTTATCATACATATCTCGAATCATGGCGCGAGTAAGCATTGGACCTGTGCAAGCACCTAAAGCTTGTATTACGCGCCAAAATATAATTTCAACTAAAGTTTGCGACAATGCACATCCGACGGAGCCAACAATATATAAAGCCAAACCCATGTATAGTGGTTTCTTCCTCCCGTATTTATCACTAATTGGACCCCAAAAAATTTGTGCTATAGAAAAACCAATAAGAAAACCAGTAATCGTCAATTCAATTTCTCCATGTAACATTTGATGCATTTTAGGCATTGCCGGTAAGTAAATATCAACTGAAAGCGAGGTCATTGCCATTAATGCACTAAGAATTCCCAATAAAAGAATACTTGAGATTTCATTTTTTGCAGAAATGGATTTTATATTCGTTTGCATTTTACTCTTCATTTTATACTACAAAGTTACAAGAGGTTGGTTATCTGAAATGTACATACATTACAGTTGTATTTACCTAAATTACTGATTTAAACGATTACCATGTCGTCTGATTTAATTAACAGCATCTGATACTTTTTTGTTGGTTACTAAATGCAGTTAAAACATTAATGTTACGTTACGCCTTTGCAAAACGAAGTAGTTTGTGGGCGTTAAAAATAAGTGAGACCTAATTAAAGAAATGAGAATTGTTTACTTTTATTTTAAATAAATATATAGTCGAAATAACTAATCGTCGATTCTAACGAAATTATCTTGCATATCAAAAATCAAATCAATATCACTGTTCAAGCTTAACTTTTGTTTTTTGTTTTGGATTTCCCAACCTACAATGTAATTACTTGGATAATGTGTTTGTACGTAATTACGAAGTTTAGAAGAAATAACGTTATCCGGAAGTTTTGTATTTTTTCCGTCGATATCAATAATAAGTTTGGATTTATTAAACTCCAGTTTGTATCCGCAACTTAAATTTACTTCATACATATCATTGCTCCCATCATTATCTTTAACGGCTTTAGAAATGGCACAATCAGGAAAAAATGTAGAAATATAATTTTTAATTTCTGATGGCACTTCTGCATCTTTTAAAACTACGTCTTTTGCGCAACTTGTTAAATATATAAACAATAGGAAAATTAAATTGAAGATAGAACGAAACTTTATCATATCAGTTATTTTTAATTATTAAAGAATCTCAAAATTATATATTTCAAATCTACTTATAATAATGCAAAAATGCTTGGATATGTTCATTCGATGTTAAATTCCAATTTATTTATTGACTTAAAACAATAGAATGTTATTGCATTCAATTATGAAGAACAAAAAATAAACTCTATCGAAGTTGTTTGATTAAGTCATCTAAATACGAGATATCCATTATCTTATTGAATTGTTTTTTGTTGGCAGATTTAGGAAAATTCCGCATCATTGCATTTCTCAAACTAATGGTAAATTTATTTTCCAAGTGTGCCATTTTCCCAATTCGCCAACTTGTGTTAACAATAAAATGTGCTTTATTCAATCTAATTTTCTCGTAGTGTTTAAATGTTTCATCAATGGAAAAACCGGCATCGAGTAATTTACCAAAAGCATAAGCATCTTCAATTGCTTGGCAAGCACCTTGACCTAAATTTGGAGTTGTTGCATGCGCTGCATCTCCAATTAAACCAACATTTTTTTTTTGCCATTTAAAGATAGGCTTGAGGTCAGTCATTTCATTGACAATAATTTGCGATTGACTTGTGGCTTCAATAATTTTCAATACATCGTTGTGGAAGTCGCGAAAGATATCAGTTAATTGTATGTCTTCTATATTTTTATTTTTTAGATTAATCAAAGCGTACCAATATACTTTTTGCTTGCCAATATGCACAAAACCGAAACGCTTGCCGCTTCCCCACGCTTCGATTGCAACAGCTTGATATTTTTCCGGCAATTCACAATCACAAATTCCTCTCCAACAAATCTGATTGGCATTTCTAATAGTACTGTTTTCAAATAATTGTTCTCTAACGATTGATTTAATTCCATCAGCTCCTATCAGATATTTACTTTTTACTGTAGAATTATCTTCAAAAGTCAATGTACAATCAGCATGTTGTTCAATTTTTTTTAAACGTTTTCCCAAATAAATATTAGAATTGCCAACAACATCGAAAAGTATTTGTTGTAAATCTCCTCTATGTATGGCGACCGTTTGAACGTTATATTTATGAGCGAACTCAGACAAATCCACCATAGAAATTGGTTGAAGTTGTTCGTCAGTAATTTTCATTGTGTAAATAATATTTCCTGCTGCTTCGATTTGTTGATGAATGTCTAACTTTTTAAAAATCTGCATAGCATTATTTGCCATTACTATACCTGCGCCAACGTGTTTAATTTCCGGTGCAGCTTCAAACACTTCTACATTAAATCCTTTTTGTTGTAATGTATGCGCAGTGGTTAGTCCGCCAATTCCTGCTCCAACTATTTGTATTGTATCTTTCATTTCAATTTTATGCTTTTGAAATTATTTAAAATCACCAATATTTTTTTCTATTGTTTTTATCTATATACAAATTAGTAAAAAACGAGATATTGAACAATATTTCAACTTATGCTTGATAGATTATTCCTACTTATTAATGTTCATGTTCACTAGTGTTAGTCAATTTTGCATTGATAAAGAAAGCGCCTTTGGTTACGATTTGAGTATTGTTTGGAATATCTCGCACTAATGTAATAGCTGTATAACCCATATTAGAAACACCTTTCACTACTTCCAATTTCTCAAAGTTTACTACATTTTCTTGTTTAGTTGCAGTTGCTTGTTTTTCTGATTCCTTATGTTGATGGTCGTGTTCATCAGTGGCTTCGTGTGTTTCAATTGGCTGTTTATCTGTTATCATAAAAATATAATATTTTCCATCTGCGCTGACGATAGCATCATCAGGAACTGCAGGCGCTGTAAGATTATTCAAACTAACAATTCCGGTAATATTCATTCCATCTATTAAGCCGGATTTATTGCCTGTAACAGCACAATGCACAGAAATGGTTTTACTTTCATTTTCAAACGAAGAACCAATACTAAAAATTTTTGCATCATATTCGTTTATCGGATTATTAGTTAATGTAAAATGAATAATCTGTCCGACTTTCAACAATGGTAAATCTTTTTCAAAAACTTGTAAATCTAAATGAAGCGAACTATTATCTACAATCTCCGCAACCGGAGAAGATACATCTACATAACTTCCAATTTTTGCAAATAAATTGCTGATTGTTCCATTTAACGGACTTGTTACAATTAATGCAGATTTTAGATTATTATTTGAAATCAAATTAGGATTGATGCCCATCAGTTGAATTTGTTGTTGCAACGATGCTTTTCGAGTAAGCAATGTGTTTAATTCTGCCTGTGCATTTTGTAGATTTTTCAAAGCACCCGCATTGCCATCATTCAATTGTTTTTGTCGCTGTACTTCTTGTCCTGCAAAAATTATTTTACTTCCAATAGTTAAGTATTCTTCTTGCAAAAGAATAAATTGAGGATTTTCGATTATGGCAATGATTTGTCCTTTTTTTACATGGTCGCCTATTTGCACATTCAACGTCTTTATAACGCCGCCATATAATGAAGTTGCGTTTGCCTTATTATTATTGGGCACTCGCAAAATGCCATTCGCTTTTATAGTTGCTGTAAGTTCTTTGTTTTCAATTTTGCCGAATTGAATTCCTACTGCTTTAATTTGTGCTTGTGTAAGCGTTGCAATTGTTGGTGTTGTTTCTTCGTGTGCATGTTCTTCTGAAACTGATTTCTCATTTTCAGTTTTATGCGAATTGCTGCAACTCAATATCAAGAATGAAATAGCACTTATGTATAGAATTATATGATTTCTCATGTCGATTACTGATTAGTTAATGAATAAATATTAATTACTGATTGATTGATTTGCTGAATACTTTTTAGATAATTTAATTGTACATCAGTTGCTGTTTGTAATGCAAAAAGATATTCAACATAAGTAATATCGCCGGTGCGATAGCCCAATTGTGCGGCAGCAACCATATCATTGGCATTGGGTAAAGCTTGTTTTTGATAATAGTTAAACTCCAACAAATTTTGTTCATATTGTTGTATGGCATTTTTCAATTGTGCTTCTAATAAAATTTGCTCTTGTTGAATACTTTCAGATATAGCTTGTTGTTTATAAGCTAAAGAATTTATTCTAGCTTTGGTAGATCCAAATGTCAACGGAACTGAAATACCGACATTGACAAAACTAAATCGTTTGCGTGAATCAAAATATTTTTCTTGCCCGTTTATCGTTTGGAAACCTATCAACGATTGATTGGTATAAGCAATTGTGAAATCAGGCAAACCTTGTGCCTTTTCTACTTTTTTCGTTTGTTCTGCAGCTAAAATTTCTTGATACAAATTTTTAATTGTCGGATGTTGAGCAACAGTTGAACTATCTAACAATGTACTTGCTTGCAATGGTTGAAAAATAGAATCTGTACTAACTACAAACGGCTCATTGAAATTCATCCATGCTTGTAAATTTTGATAGGCATTTCGTAAATACATATCATTTTGTTTAAGCAATAAATTAATTTCACCTTGTTTAGCTTGAGCTGAACTAATTTCTACTTTTTTGGTGTCTCCGGTTTGGAATCGCAATTCTGCCACTCTTATAAAATCGCGATACAAGCTATCTAAAAACATCAATTGTATTTTATTATGTTGCAAGTATTGAATTTGATAATAAAATGTACGCACTTGATTTTTCAATTCAAGTATTTTGATTTCGCTTTGTAGTTCTTTACTTTTTATTTGTTCATTTACAAGCTGTTTTCTTGCGCCAAATAAAGATGGAAATGGAATTGTTTGTGCTATCTGAAAAGACTGATCAAATTTTATGCTGTTGTATTGACCTAATTGAACATTAAAATCCATTTTTGGAATTTCTGCTGATGTTTTATAAAGACTTTTAGTTGATTTTAATTCTAAATCTGATGCTTTAATGTTACCATTATTTTGTAAGGCAATATTTATTGCTTCATCTACATTTATAATTCTAATATTTTGAGCATTCAATTTTAGATTAGCAAACGAAAGCAACAATAGTAACAATGCAATAGATTTCATTTTTATTTTTTTGTTGAAATTTATTTTTGAATAAAAAATAATGTAGAGCAAAGGCAACACAAACAAGGTTAAGAAAGTAGCTGATATCAAACCACCAATAACTACTGTAGCTAAAGGCTTTTGCACCTCCGCTCCTGCGCTTGTACTGATTGCCATTGGCAAGAAACCAAGGCTTGCAACAGTTGCTGTCATTAAAACCGGACGTAATCGTTCTTTTGTTCCTTCATAAACACGTTTAAGCATTTCAGAAACTCCATCTTTTTCTAATTGATTAAAAGTTCCTATTAATACAATTCCATTTAATACAGCTACACCAAACAATGCGATAAATCCGACGCCGGCAGAAATGCTGAATGGCATTCCACGCAACCACAATGCAAAGACGCCTCCAATGGCACTCATTGGAATTGCCGTAAATATTAAACTTGCTTGTTTAAAAGAATGAAATGTAAAATACAATAACGAAAAAATAAGCAATAACGAAACCGGAACAGCTATCATCAAACGATTGCTTGCTTTTTGTAAATTTTCAAATTGTCCGCCATACGTAAAATAATATCCGGTTGGCAATTTAATTTGTGCGTTTAGTTGTTGCTGAATTTCTTCTACTACACTTTGCACATCTCTTCCGGAAACATTGAAACCAATTACAATTCTGCGTTTACTACTTTCTCTGCTAATTTGTGCAGCTCCTAATTTATAATTTATAGTTGCCACTTGTGACAATGGAATTTGATTCCCTGTATTGGTTGGTATCATCATATTGCTTACATCATCAATGCTTGTTCGATATGTACTATCTAAGCGAACAACTAAATCAAAACGTCTTTCGTTTTCAAAAACTTGTCCTGCTGTTTTTCCTGCAAAAGCTGTACTCAACACATCGTTTACATCTTCTACATTGATGCCATAATTGGCTAAACGAGTTCGGTCGTACTCCACATTAATTTGAGGAAGTCCGCTAACCTGCTCGACTTGAGGAGCTGTAGTTCCATCTACATTTTGGATAACTTTGCTTACTTTATCTGCATAAAATGCAAGGCTATCTAAGTTTTCTCCAAAAATTTTCACTGCTACATCTTGACGAATGCCTGTCATTAACTCATTAAAGCGCATTTGTATAGGTTGATTTTTTTCAAAGAAAACGCCGGGAATTACTTCTAATGCTTCACTTATTTCATCAACTAACTCATCATAGGTTTTTGACATTTTCCATTCTTTTTGAGGTTTCAAGATTATCATTAAATCAGTAGCTTCCGGTGGCATTGGATCGGTTGGCACTTCTGCTGTTCCCGTTTTTCCTACTACCATTTTTACTTCATCAAATTTTTTAATAATTCTTGATGCTTGCATTGAAGTTTCTATACTTTGACTTAAGGAGCTTCCTTGTGGTAAAATACAATGAAACGCAAAATCACCTTCTTGTAATTGTGGAATAAATTCTCCTCCTAAATTTCTAAAAACAAAAAGGCTGATGACAAACAATAAAAAGGTAGCGCCAACAATTTGATATTTTAATTGGACTGCTTTTTGTAAAAGTGGCTGATAAAGATGCTGCAATTTGTTCATTATTTTGTCTGAAATAGTTGCTTTATATAACCCATTTTTAGACAAGCACAAGGCACACATCATTGGTATGTATGTCAATGATAAAATTAAAGCGCCAAAGATGGCAAAGCCAACAGTTTTAGCCATAGGCGCAAACATTTTGCCTTCAATTCCAACTAAAGTTAGAATTGGAATGTAAACAATCAGAATAATGATTTCACCGAATGCTGCACTGCTTCTTATTTTAGATGCCGACAAAAAAACTTCCTCGTCCATTTCTTGCTGCGTTAATCGATTGATTGATTTTCGCATACCTAAATGATGTAAGGTGGCTTCGACGATAATTACGGCACCATCTACAATTAATCCAAAATCTATTGCACCTAAGCTCATCAGGTTGGCACTTACTCCAAAAACATTCATCATTCCTAAAGCAAATAATAAAGACAAAGGAATTGCAGAAGCTACAATTAAACCAGCTCGTATATTACCCAAAAATAAAACCAGCACTAAAATGACAATCAATGCGCCTTCAATTAAGTTTTCTTCAACTGTATTAATTGCTCTTTCAACTAATTCAGTTCGATCTAAATATGGTTCTATAATAACATCTTCGGGCAATGACGTTTGAATAATCGGAATTTTTTCTTTAATGCGTTGAACCACTTCATTACTGTTCGCACCTTTAAGCATCATAACTACACCACCAACAGCATCTACTTCGCCGTTGTAAGTCATTGCGCCATAACGCACCGCACTTCCAAATTGCACATTTGCCACATCTTTTATAAAAATGGGAATACTTCCATTTGAATTTTTGACAGCAATATTTTTAATGTCTTCCAAAGAAGTAACCAAGCCAATACCACGAATAAAATAAGCATTTGGTTTTTTGTCGATATAGGCGCCGCCTGTATTTTGATTATTTTTTTCAAGTGCATTGAAAATATCCGTAATACTGACGTCCATTGCCTTTAATCTATTGGGATTTACTGCTACTTCGTATTGCTTTAATTCGCCGCCGAAGCTATTAACTTCGGCAATACCTTTGGTTCCATTTAATTGACGAGCGACAATCCAATCTTGCATCGAACGCAAATCTTTTGCATTGTATTTATGTTCGCTGCCTTTTCTTGGATGTAGAATATATTGATATACTTCACCTAAACCAGTTGACACCGGAGCCAACTCCGGCGTTCCTATGCCTTTAGGTATTGCTTCTTCAGCCTCTTTCAATTTTTCGTTTACTAGTTGTCGAGCAAAATATATGTCCACATTATCATCAAAGACGACAGTAATAACAGAAAGCCCAAAACGCGAAATGCTTCGTGTTTCTTCCAAATCCGGTAAGTTGGCGATGCTTTGTTCTATAGGAAATGTAACTAATTGTTCCACTTCTTGACCAGCTAAAGTTGGGCAAACGGTAACAATTTGCACTTGATTATTAGTTATATCAGGCACTGCATCTATGGGTAATTTAGTAATGCTCCAACTTCCCCACAAAATGAGTACTAACGTCATTATTCCAATAACGAGTTTGTTTTTTATACTGAATTTAATTATGGTATCTAACATCTTTTAGTTAAATGAATATTGAAAAATTATTCATAGTTCGTTGCACTATGAATACTTACTACTTTTTCGCATTTGCGAAATCAAAAAAATTCATTAACTAATTTTTGGCGGCTGCCAAATGTTACTATAGAAGTTGGAAATAAAAGTAAATTCCTGATTCGGAAAGTTGATTTTAGAATTAGTTACAACTTTTGCCAGTTTAATTGTAAATGGAATAAATTTCACACTTGCAGAAATACTACAGCAAGCACAAGTGCAAAATGGACTACAAAGGTCGTTATGGTCGGATTTGTGTTGGTGTGGTTGTGTAGTTTCTGTCAAATCAACGTTGCTGACACAATCATTAAATGAGTCGCTACAAGGCATTAACGATAAACACAAAATGTATAAACTGAATATGACAGTAAATATCTTCATTCTATACAAAATTAATAATTAATTTAGAATTGAGTTTAAATTATGATTTGCAAATCATATCTACATTTCTATAAAATGAATTAAAAAATTTACAATCTTATTTTTTATCTAACAGCATCGAAAGAATTTTTATCCAAAATAAAAATAGCACCTGCATTTGGACGTTGAGTTAAAGTTTTTCCTTTATAAGTATGAATGCGAACTGCACCTAGTTTTTCTACTGCTTTTTGTGAGCGAAAATTATGAATATCTACATAAAAAAGAATAATATCAAAATATTGAAACGCATAATCTATCATTAATGTTTTAAAAGATTTATTATATCCTTTGCCCCAGTATTTACGGGCGAGAAAGGTAAAACCAATGGAAATAGAATTTGGTATTTCTTCGATTAAAGTATATCTGCTCGAACCAATAATTTCTTGTGTAGTAATATCAATAATTGCAAAGGCAGTTTGGGATTGTATTGCAGTATTAAAAAAATCTGTAAAACCTTTTAGTTGACTTCTTTCTTTTGAAGGATGCTGTTCCCAAATCAACGGATCTGAGGCTACTTTGTATAAGGAATCAAAATCGGATTGAAGTAATGGACGCAATAAAACTAAATCATTTTGAAGTGTTGGTTGAAATTTAAAGTTTACAAGCATCTTGAAAATTTAATTGAATTAAAATTAGATTCAAATTTATCAAAACAATGGAACTATGCTTTATAAAAATGAAAATTATGAATTTCAATTTATTTGTCTATAATGTCAAAATATATAAAATCTATCTTATTTTGAACATCATTTTTAGCAGTAATTTTTTATAAAGGATTAATCGTACTGACATATAAAAAAAATTGCGCATAATTGGAGGATTAGAAGATGGAGAAAGCAATAATAATTTGAGCTTTTGATTTCATATTTTTTCGAAAGGAATCAAATAATAGATTACAATTTTTTATGAGCTGTTCAATTTATAATAAATCAAGCATGTAACTTCTCTCCAACTTTTAGTTGTCGATATATTTCTTCCTATAATTTTCCGTTATTGGACCATTGTTTTTTCTCCGATGAACATAAACTTATCATCATGTCCAAATGCACCTGCTCCATCTGCTTTAAACGTTTTTGAGTCAGCATCTTGTACAAGTTTATTTTGGAAGTAAACAGAATTTTTATCTTTAATATAGTCGGACCATTTTTCAGGTTCATTTTTAAAATGCGACATTAAAATTTCTGCTGTTTCATAATCCAATGAATCTACTTTTTGATCTGACCCGTTCTAAAAAATGTTTACCGTTTTAGTTATTAAATCCTGTTACAAGTTTACAAATAAATCTTAATCCTGAATAGCATTTACCGGATTTGTTTTGAAATAATTTTTCCATAATCTGTTTGTCTTGATTTTATGTTGGTGA
>JAGQYE010000044.1 GCA_020436225.1 Bacteroidota bacterium
CAGTTCAACTTTTTGGCTTTTTAGTTTTGTGTACTTTGTTGATGTTTATCTTAAGTAAATTTACATTTATGACCAATCATCAACTCGACTTATTCGTGCATATTATCTTATATTTTATATTGATTCCATTCATCGCCTTCGGTATTGGCTTGATACATAAAAACACTTTGCAGCTAAAAGTAGGCATCAACGAATAAATCAGATAGTTTTCTTATTTTTGGTTTCAATACAATCTAATTATGTTTGATATAATCAAGGTGCTTTTTCAATGGAAGAAACAAATATTGTGGTTCACGATAATTGCCATAATAGTTTCCATTATCATTACGATGCCGTTTATCATGCCGCCGTATTATAAATCAACACAAATATTTTATTTGTCTAATCCTCAAAGTACAGACAGAGCTGCTTTGTTTAATGAAAAAGAAGGTGGAGGCGTTGGCATTTTTGGAGGCAAGGAAGATGTTAATCGTTTCTTGTCTATTTTAACTTCTGAACAAGCTGCAATTGAACTCATTCAGCAATTTCATCTTCAAAAACATTATAAGATTGAAGCAGAAAATAAAGCGCTGGAAATGTTTTATACAAAAAGAGAATTTGCAGGCAATTTTAAAGCTATTCGCAATGATTTAGGTGCGTTGGAAGTCAGCATTTTAGATACTGATGCAAAGATGGCTGCCGATATGGTTCAATATATCGTTGCTTATTCTGATTCTGTTTATAGAAATTTATTGACGGAAAATAAAGCGATTATTTTAGGCTTATTAGATAAACAAATTGAAGAAAAGAAAGCCAGTTTAACCGGAGATACGAGTGTAGAAGAATTACAAAAATTGACACTCATTCGCGATCAATATAAAATATCTTCTTCCAATACTTTTAAAACAATATATATTGTAGAACAAGCAACGCCGGCAATCAAAAAAACGAAACCGGTGCGCTGGATGCTTGTTTTGGGAACGGCAATCGGAGCATTTGTGTTGGCAGCACTGTTAGCCATTTTATTAGACTTATATAAAAATGCAGATAAATACGGATTCAAAAATTCCTGATTTTTTTCTCCAAAATGAGAAGTTTTTATTTTGGATAGCCGGCATTTTTTCGCTGTTGTTTTTGTGTGCAGGAATTTTCTTAGAAAGAAATTGGCTGTGTATTCTTCCATTTTCATTTTTTATTATTGGAATCGCCGTACTTAATTTTCGATATTTATTTTATTTGTTGATGTTAGTTTTGCCTATTTCGGTAGAAGCAGAATTTGGTAGCATTGGCACCGATTTACCATCGGAGCCTTTGTTGATTTTATTAGCACTTTGCACTTTGTTTTTTGTAGCACGAAATTTTCATTTGCTATATCCAAAGCAACTCAAACATCCGATTACTTTGATGCTGATTGCCTTGTTTTTATGGAGTTGTGTCAGCACAATTTATTCTACGGATGTAATTGTTTCTGTCAAGTATTTATTGGCAAAGTCGTGGTATTTATTGGGTTTTTTTGTGTTGCCAATTATTTTATTAAAATCAAAAAAATCAATACAAACATTTTTCTGGTGCTTGTTTGTGCCTACTTTTTTAAGTGTAATCTATATTCTAATTCGTCATAGTTTTTCATTGTTTACATTTGAAAGCATAAATCCGGCAGTACATCCGATTTATAGGAATCATGTAACTTATGCCGTTTTCATTACAATGGTATTTCCATTTATTTTTTTGGCGAAAACGTGGTATCCGAAATCGAGTAGGCGATATGCACTTTTAAATTTTTCTATTCCTATTTTCTTGTTGGCTATTTATTTTTCTTATACACGTGGTGCTTGGATTGCTGTAGTGTTGATGTTGGCTTTTTATTTTGTGTTAGAATGGAAATTAACCAAAATAATATTGCTTGTTAGTGCTATCGCAGTATTAATTTTTTCTGTTTATATTTTGAAGGATAACAACTATCTGAAGTATGCACCAAACTATGAGCACACGATTTATCACGAAGATTTGTCGGAGCATTTGACTTCAACTTTTGAGATGGAAGATATGAGTACGGTGGAACGTTTTTATCGTTGGATTGCGGCGGTGCATTTGTTTAAAGAACATCCGATGG